>NZ_JBQSYR010000005.1:0-145585 GCF_052379505.1 Glutamicibacter sp. 363
TCACAGGAACCGAGCGAAGCTAAAGCTGTGAGCCAGGCGCAGCACGCCGGTCCAGCACGAGTACGAAGCATCGAAATGGGGTAGACGGCGCCGGGCAACTGGTGGACCTGATCCGCAAGCACTAGGAAGACGACATACCGAAGTCGACGGTTTTGTCGATCATGAAAGAGCTGGGGATCGAGGCAAACCGATGAGTGCCTTCAAGAACACGACGGTGCGTGATCACCAGACGGGTTGTTAGCGGCCATGAAAAACTGCCCATAGGCGGCCAAATAATTGCCCACCGACGGACAGCAGAAATGCCCGCCAGCGGCCAGCAAAAACGCCCATCCGTGGCCATCACTTCTGCCCACTGATTATCAAAGTCCACCTCTTTATCAGCGCCCACGCCACCAAACGTGACGCGGGCCCCTTCTTGGGGTTTGATGACGATGTCTAGTCACATCAAAACCAAACCAAGAAGAGGCCCTATATGAAGTCTGACGGAGTAATCATGGAAATTCTCGCAGCTTACGACTCAACAGGATCGTTTCGTTCCGCCGGTGACCTCGCCGGCTGTTCGCACCACACAGTCAAGAAATACGTTGCAGCCCGCGACGCGGGCACCCCGATCCCAACAACCACGCCGCGGTCAAAAAACACCGACGACTACCTGAAATACATCGATCGGTACGTCGAGGAGACCAAAGGTAAAATACGCGTGGACAAAGTCCATGAGCGGATCCAACGGGTCGGCTACACCGGCTCAGAACGCTCCACCCGGCGTGCGGTGAATCTGGCAAAGCGGTCCTGGCGTGCGGTGAACCAACGAGTTCATGCTCCATGGGTCACCGAGCCGGGGCGTTGGCTCCAATACGATTTCGGCGACGGGCCGATCATTGACGGCTTCAAGACAGTGCTGTTCGTTGCCTGGCTGGCCTGGTCACGATTCCGGATCGTCATCCCCTTGCGGGATAAAAGCATGCCCACGGTATTCGCGGCCATTGACCAGAGCTTCCGGATCATTGGCGGCGCTCCGACGTACGTGCTGACCGATAATGAAAAGACGGTCACCACCATGCATATCGCCGGGATCCCGGTACGCAACCAGCAAACCGTTACCTTCGCCAAGTACTACTCGGTGAGCCTGTTGACGTGCGAACCGGCAGATCCAGCCAGCAAAGGCGGGGTGGAGAACGCGGTGAAAGTCGCCAAAGCCGACCTGGTTCCCAAGGACACGAACCTGCGCGCAGAATATGACTGCTTCGCGCAGCTCGAACAGGCCTGTGATGAGTTCATGGCGATGATCAATGACCGCGTGCACCGCACCACCAAGCGTCAGCCAGCGGTGATGCTCGCCGAGGAACGCGCGCAGTTGCACACGCTGCCGGCACAGCCTTTCACCATTGCGTTCGGAGTGAGCCGTATGGTTCCGGCAAAGTCGCCGATGATTTCTTATGAAAACGTCCAGTACTCAGTTCCATACCGGTTGCTCGGCGAACAGGTGTGGGTGCGCACCCGCGGGATGGGTGCGAGCGCCGAAGTGATTATCGTGCACCTTGGTGCAGATGGGCCGACCGAAGTTGCTCGGCATGCTCAAGGAAGCCCGGGAGTGATGCAAGTGAACGGGTCGCACTTCCCTGACCGCGAAGAGAAAGTCCCAGGCGTGAAGCGTCCCAAGGCCCGAAGCCAGGCTGAGAAGGAATTCCTCGCCTTGGGCGAAGGCGCCCATCAGTGGTTGATGGCCGCCGCTGCCGCCGGTGCTGAACGGGTGAATTTGAAGATGGCTGAAGCAGTGACGTTGGCCAAACTCCAAGGATCAGCCCCGGTGGACCGCGCGCTGGGTTTGGCTGCGGCGAATGGGAGGTTCGGGCACAGGGATCTGCTTTCCATTCTTGAATCAGCTGCACCCGGGCAGCTGCGCCGTCAAGCTCCCGAACAGCAGTCGTTGAGCCAGGGAGCCTCGCCGTGGGCTGACTACGGCTCCTTATTGAAGGAGGCGAACTAGCTGATGATTGCCACGAATGCCGGTGCACCGCCGTTGGCTGAAGAGTTGGAGCAGCTGATGCGGCAGTTGAAGATGCCTCACGCCAGAGCTTTAGCGCCAGAGCTGCTGGCCACGGCGAAGTCGCAGCGGTGGGACCCGGCGGAGGTGCTCAAATCCTTGTTGGAGGAAGAAATCAGTGGCCGGGCACGCTCGATGCTCGCTACCCGACGCAAAGCCGCAGGCTTCCCTACGGGGAAGAGCTTCGGGTCGTGGGATCCGTCGCTTTCGACGGTCCCGTTGCCGACGCAGCAGGCGTTGCGCACGTTGGAATGGGTGCACCGCAAGGAGAATCTGGTGGTTTGCGGTCCGTCGGGCACGGGCAAGACGTTTTTTCTTGAGGCTCTGGGACAGCAGGCTGTTGAGGAAGGTCGGCAGGTCGCGTGGTTCACGTTGGAGCAGCTGGGCGGGATTGTTCGTTCGCATCGGGTTGATGACAGCGTGAACAAGGCGATCGCGAAGGTTCTGCGTGCTGACTTGATCATTATTGATGATATCGGCTTGCTGGCGGTGCCTGATGATGCGGCTGAAGCGCTTTATCGGGTGGTTGATGCCGCGTATGAGAAGCGTTCCATTGCGTTGTCTTCGAATCTGCATCCGGCGGGGTTTGACGCGTTGATGCCCAAGACGTTGGCTACTGCCATGGTGGACAGGTTGTTGCACCATGCTCATATTTGCCAGACCAGTGGTGAATCGGTGAGGCTTACGCAGGCCATGGCGGGTCAAGGGGTGAGTGCGTTGAGCTAGCTTTTTCTTGGACGGTGGTGAGCGCTATTTCTGGAATTGATCAGTGGGCAGGAATAGTGGCCGCCAGTGGGCATTTTAGTTGGCCATGCATGGGCATTTTTGCTGGCCGCCGGTGGGCAGAAAGTATTGGCCGTTGACAATCATCCAGATGATGTCTGGACAATTGGCCAGGAGCCACCGTGCCTCTTTTCTCCACAAGCTCAGCGATCAAGGACTACGCGAACATCATACGATTATCTGCTACTGGAACGTCTGCGTCCTGTAATTAGTACGTCGTTTGAATCATGTTTGCATGATGCCTCTTTTGTTCTAAAAATCAGGCTCTTGGAACACCTCCAGTAGTCACCCTCGACCGGTCCATGGTCGTCTGTTTGATGAGGATTTGCCGCGATTCCCGGGATTACAGCGCCTTTTTCTGATCAGGATGCTCTTAGTTGGGCCAACTCTGATGGATGACATGCTTTCCTGCATTGGCGGCTGCGGGTTTCTTGCCCCGCTAAGGGCATCAGTCTGGTTCCATCTGAAATAAATGGTGAATCGGCTGGTTTAACGGCTGGCCGATGCTCTCAGCGAGGAGGCCACAGCTGCCACACTGATGTCGAATATCAGCCCGAAAAACGTTGCGAGTAAAGTACTTCAAGACCTTAGCTATGTAGTCGATGGCTTGTGCCCTCGGACGAGGCTAGTTTAGTAAGTCGGGCGCATCGGGCGCATCGGGCGGAGCGTCTACATGCAAATAATTTGTAGCTAGAAATTCTATCTAGTGAGATATACAATGTAGATATGGGAATCAGACAATGGAGGAATGACTTTGCGAGAAGCGCGCTCCCTTATGCAGCGCTAGCCGTAATCTCTAACGAAGATATACATGGCTACGAATTAATAGTGCGGCTCAAGGAGTATGGGTTTGGGCATGTCAAAGGTGGAGTAATGTATCCGATCCTTCGTCGCTTTGAAGATGATGGGCTTCTTGAACATTACTGGGATACGACGTCACATGGTCCGGCAAAAAAGATGCTTCGGCTAACAGATGAAGGTCGGAATGAGTTGTCAGGCGCGGAGAATGCTTGGCAAGACATATCGCGGAGTTTATCGATGATCAGCAAAAGGGGAAAATGATGCTTGACTATGAAACGCGTTTGAAAGCAGCTTTGCGATCTTTGGGTGCTTCTCCGGAAGTGGTCCAGGATGCGCTTTTGAGTCTGCAAAGTTATGGCTCGCAGGAGGACCAGCTCGTTGAAGAATTCGGAGAGCCGGAGGAATACGCCAATGCTTTGATGCCTGATGCAAAAGTTCGTTCCAAGGCTGGTTTCATTATTTCCGGGGTCGTGTTGGCTGTCCTGATATGGCTAGTCCTTCGTCTGGCCAAGGAAGCTGAGTGGATGGCGTTTGAGCCGTATTGGAACTTTAGTTTGCTATTTAGTCTCGGGGCTGTGGTCCTCGGTATTGGTATTGAGTTCATCAGATATTTACGCTCAGGCAAGTAACAAAGGCTCGACTTCCTGATTTTCTAGGAAGTCGAGCCTTTTGTTTGATGGCTAAAAACCAAATACCCAAAGCAATGCATCATAGAGAGCGTTGCCGCTCAATCCACCTGTCGTCACGTAAAGGACGTTTTTTACGTTCGCTGGTACCGAAGTATTCCACCAGTTAACGAATACCGTGCGTCCCTTATTCAGTTGGGACCTGATGGCGTTGTACCATTTGACGTTGGTTCGTTTGAGTACTTGCATGCCTGCTTTGACGGCTAGGCGTATCGCGATTGGTACGGCTGCTGGAGCAGCGACGTTGGTCTGGGTGGATGCGTTTCCGGCGACGCTTTTGCGTTCGGTCGAAGTGAGCTTGCCGGTTGATGCGGTTCCCGACAATGTGGTGCTTTGGGTCGAGGAAACGCTTGTCAGGGTAGTTGCGGATGTGGCGGGTGCGGTTACTGCTGGTGCTGCTGCGTGTGCTCCGGCTGCACCACCCAAAGTCATTGCACTGACGATCGAAATTGACACCAGCGATTTAGTCATCTTTTTCATTGATGGTTCTCCCTATCTAACTTTGACATAAACGGATCTGATTTGTTTCACCTATGGTGCAAGCCTTTTGGTCTTCAACTTGTAGCTGGAGAGCGCTTAGTTGAACCCGAGCACCCATAAAAGAGCGTCGTAGAGTGCATTGATTCCGACCCCGCCCGTGGCGCCGTAGACGATCGTTTTGATTGGACCTGGAACTGTCGTGTTCCACCAGTTTGCGAAGGCGGTCCGCCCTTTGCCGAGTTGGGCTTTGATGGCGTTGTACCATTTGACGTTGGTTCGTTTGAGTACTTGCATGCCTGCTTTGACGGCTAGGCGTATCGCGATTGGTACGGCTGCTGGAGCAGCGACGTTGGTCTGGGTGGATGCGTTTCCGGCGACGCTTTTGCGTTCGGTCGAAGTGAGCTTGCCGGTTGATGCGGTTCCCGACAATGTGGTGCTTTGGGTCGAGGAAACGCTTGTCAGGGTAGTTGCGGATGTGGCGGGTGCGGTTACTGCTGGTGCTGCTGCGTGTGCTCCGGCTGCACCACCCAACGTCATTGCTGCAACGATTGAGATGGATGTTGCGGATTTCAGGAGAGTCTTCTTGATCATGTTTACTCCGCCGATGGGCGGATTCGTTCCGCTTCTCAGAACGATTGATATATGAATCTTTACACGCCTTAAGAGTAAAGTCACGAGTTTTATATAAAAATTTTGGAAAACGATGGTTTGCGATGTCTGGCCATCTTCTTGTTTCAAATACGTTCATATTCGCGTGTAAGTTTGGCCATGAGAATTTTATAGACCGTTTGACTAAGGTGAAGATATTCATTTAGTCGAGAGAACGTATCCCTGGGCTGTAAGTGTCTTTTTCTCGAACGTGCTATGAAGAGTTAGTCGCCGAGGGTAGGTCGATTATGTCGCGGACGAACTCTTGCGTTTGCGGGTAAGTGAGTTCCTAAATATTCGTTGGCTCTGGTTCGACCAGCACGGATGGGTGTCCTGAGAATGGAGAGCTTTGGCATGTTGTTGCTACTTTTCAAAAATCCATAAAACGGGCGTCCGCTGGCGCGGCCGGCTGTTGCCCGGACTGCGTCCGGTCTTTTCCTGTTTTTTGCTGCTGTCCTTCGGCTCAATGATATTGAACTCACTGGCCAGAATTTAACTTCAATCAACGTACATACAACTCCGACAGACAGCTGCTCACGCCGGCCCTGAGCAATAAACTTTGCAATATAAGCCGTTCTGCCGCGGCGAATCCGAATCAATAAACTCGGCGTTGACGCAGCGCATATGGCAGCAATCGATACGCGCTCGGCGGTCTGCACGCATGTCCTGTACCGGCTCAGGAGTCGGAGGGCGGGCAGTGTCTATCAGCTGCACAGGCTGCAACCGAATTGTATTTAGTGTGGCGAAGGGCACCGTCGGATAGGAGCCTATCGATTGGCCCTTAGAAGCCTGGCCCTGTTATAGTTATTGAGTTATCGCAACTGCGAATGACACTGTAATTTTCCCACGGTTTGACCGTGAGGGTTAGAGTTACGGCGATCATAGCGTGGGGGAAACGCCCGGTCCCATACCGAACCCGGAAGCTAAGACCCACTGCGCCGATGGTACTGCACTCGGGAGGGTGTGGGAGAGTAGGTCATCGCCGGGCATATTTTGCCGAAGGTCCCGAGAAATATCTCGGGACCTTCGATGTTTAACCACCGTTCCACGTCCTCCCGTACGGACCGCAAAAGACCGGTTGTGAAACTCTAACGAGTCCTACAACCGGTCTTATTGCTTTCGGAGACTAATCAGCTAGACGCAGGCCCGAGGCGGTGTCGAAGAGGTGCACGTGCTGCCCTAGCGGCAGGATATGCAGTTTCTGGCCGCGGGCAGGCGGGGTGCGGCCGTTGACTCGGACCACGATGGTTTGGCTCTTGCCGCCTAGCTGGGCCGTGCCATAGACATAAGCATCTGCACCCAACTCCTCGACCACATCCACCATCAGCTCTGCACCCTCGCCTGGGGTGGCGAGAGTCAGATCCTCCGGTCGGATGCCCATGGTGGTTGCACCCTGCGCGCCAGGAGCGGGCAAGGAAGTGTTGCCAAAGGCGACCTGACCGTTAGAGGCTTCCAATTCAATGAGATTCATTGCCGGAGATCCGATGAATCCGGCCACGAAAACATTGCGTGGGCGGTCGTAGAGGTCACGGGGAGTGCCAACCTGTTGGATTTCGCCGTCCTTGAGCACCGCCACGCGGTCACCCATGGTCAACGCTTCCACCTGGTCGTGGGTGACATACACGGTGGTGACACCGAGTCGGCGGGTCAGCGATGCGATCTGTGTGCGGGTCTGCACGCGAAGTTTGGCGTCCAAGTTCGACAGCGGCTCGTCCATCAGGAAGACCTGAGGCGAGCGAACGATTGCTCGTCCCATGGCGACGCGCTGGCGCTGGCCGCCGGAGAGCGCCTTCGGCTTGCGGCTTAGATAATTTTCTAGATCCAGCAGCTTTGCAGCTTCGAGGACGCGCTTATTGCGTTCTTCCTTATCGACGCCGGCGATCTTCAGGGCGAAGCCCATGTTTTCAGCGACCGTCATGTGCGGGTAAAGAGCATAGTTCTGGAAGACCATGGCGATATCGCGGTCTTTTGGCGGAACGTTAGTCACGTCCTTATCGCCAATGAGAATTCGCCCGGAGTCGACTTCCTCGAGACCAGCTAGCATGCGCAAGGTAGTCGATTTGCCGCAGCCCGATGGGCCAACTAGAACAAGGAATTCCCCGTCTTCAATCTGCAAATCAATTGCGTCGACTGAAGGCACAAGTGCGCCCGGGTAAATTCGGGTGGCCTTTTCAAAGGTCACAGTTGCCATGATGACAATCCTTTCACGGGCAGGTACGTGCCCGACGATCCGTAGTGAAAGTGATATGGGACACCTTAGTCTCGCATAGAAAGCAGCAATTCCAAAAGTTCGGACAGTATCTCCGGCCCAGAAATGCGGTGCGCGGCCAGTGTAGGGCCTGGACCTACCTTGATTCCGAGGTCCTCACGGGTGAGGATCCGGAAGCCATCCTCGTCGGTGACGTCATCTCCGACGAAGAGCAGCGCATCAACATCGAGAACCTGGCGCAACCATTGCAAAGCCTGTCCCTTGTCGCCTGCATGGACCGAGGCCTCTAGCACGGCCTTTCCTGCCATGAGGCGCACTTCCGGCAAGTGTGCGAGGGCGTGGTTCCCCTCGGCCAAGGCGGCCTCGGCAATGCCAGGACTTTGGGCTTGGCGTACGTGCAGGACGGTAGCCGAGGGTTTGTGCTCCAGATTGACTCCCTCATGCCGCTGCGCGACTTCGCTCAATCGGGCGGTGATTTCCGTGAGGTTCTCCCGCTGGGCATCGGTGAGTTCCCGTTGTTCTGGCGCATCCGGGGTTACGGACGGAACGCGCCGTTCGGCTCCGTGGGAACCGATCAAGTTATCCGGTCTGGGGGCCGGATACACCGCCGTGAGCGATTCAAGGTTCCGGCCGGAGACCACCGCCGTGTGCACGCCGGATTGTCGCGCAAGTTCGTCAAAGGCTTGTGCGGCCCGCGTGGAAGGCCTGGCGTCTTGGGGGCGGTCCACGAGCGGCGAGAGCGTACCGTCGAAGTCCAAAGCAACCAGGATTCGCCGGTGCCCGGCGAAGGTGGAGAGATCGGCGCGTAATTCGGGCGCGAGATTCGGCACTGTCGTTCCGTTCAGACTAGGCGATGTTATTAATGGCTGGCTACGGCGTTGATTTGGTTCGCTCGCGAATTGATTTCGGCGAGTTCTTCCAAGAAGCGAGCGGACCAACGGGTCACGTCATGTTCCAGCAGATGGCGATTCATTCGACGCATGCGTCGTGCCTGTTCGGATTGGTCCATGTTGACCGCCTCGACGATCCTTGCCTTCATGCCATCGATGTCATGAGGGTTGACCAGCACCGCCTGGGTCAACTGATCGGCCGCACCGGTATATTCGGAAAGCACAAGGACTCCACGACCATCCTGATGGGATGCCACGAACTCCTTGGCCACTAGGTTCATCCCATCGCGCAGGGCTGTCACCAGTAGCACATCGGCGGCTAGGTATAGGGCGATCATCTCGCGCAGCGGATAGGAGTGGTGTAAGTAGCGAAGCGTGGTGTGGCTCAGCGTGTCGTGTTGGCCGGTGATCTGGCCGACCATCAGTTCCACCTGATCGCGCAGCTCCATATAGGAATCTACGTTTTCACGGCTTGGGCTGGCTACCTGGATCAGACAGACATCTCCGGCGCGAAGTGCCTGATCGTTGAGCAGCTCGCCATAGGCTTTCAGCCGGTGCCTGATGCCCTTGGTGTAGTCCAGCCGGTCCACGCCAAGCATGATTGTCTTCGGATTGCCCAATTCCAAACGAATCTGTGCAGCGCGGGCAATGATCTGCGGATCACGCGACAGCTTGGCGATTTCTTCGGTGTCGATTGAGATTGGATGGGCCACAGCGCGGCACAGATTCTGAATCTTATGCGTCGACGACGGGGTAGCTTCGTGCCCCTTGGTCGAATAGTCGGTGAACCGTCGCAGGCAGCGTAGAAAATTGGACGCATCGGTCTCGCGCTGGAAGCCGACTAGATCGGCTCCGGCCAGACCTTCCAGGATTTGGGTGCGCCAAGGCAGCTGAGAAAACAGGCTGGCGGCGGGGAAAGGGATGTGCAGGAAGAAGCCGATCTTCAGATCGGGGCGTGCCATCCGCAGCATCTGTGGAACCAGCTGCAGCTGGTAGTCGTGGACCCACACGGTGGCATTGTGCGCGGCGGTTCGCACCACCGCGTCAGCGAAACGTTGGTTGACCTTCTTGTAACGGTCCCACCAGGTGCGGTGGTACTCCGGAGGTATGATCACGTCGTGATAGAGCGGCCAGAGGGTGGAATTCGAAAATCCGCCGTAGTAGAGGCTTAGGTCCTGTTCACTGAGCGGGACCGGAACGAGGTGGATGCTGTCCTTGTCGAACTCTTCGAGCTCTTCGTCGATTCCGCCATGCCAGCCGACCCATGCGCCATCCGCGGCAGCCATGATCGGTTCGAGCGCGGTGACCAGACCGCCAGGAGAACGCTGGAACCCTTGGGTGCCATCCGGAAGCGTGATCCGATCCACCGGCAACCGGTTAGCCACCACTACAAAGTCATGGGAATTGCTTTCCGCTACGCCTGCTAGTTCATTACCCACCGTAAACCTCCTGGCCACGTACTTACTGCGAGAAGAAAACCTCGCAGCTTTGTCGGTTGTAAGTGAATGACCTCTTTGTCAGCTCAACTTCACTGTCATCCCGGATTCCGGATGCTAGCCGGAAGCGGAAGGAAACTGTGTTCCATCACTCAATGTACGTGAGAAGCGGCGCGGATGGGCTTTTAACGCCGAATGAGGCCCAAAGATGAACTTATCCGGCATGACTTGGTTGAAGTCTCAAATAACCCCAAAATGGGGCTTTGCATCATGTTGGCGAATGTTATGCGCAACCTGTGAAGGTTGGGGAATCTGGCAATTACGGGGGAGGGCGGCCATTCCATTGGCTAAGCTTGGAAGCAGATTACAGTATTTCCGTTGAGCCAAGGAACATTCGAACTTATGTCTACAAACAACTCGCGTCCGTCCAAAGCGGAGCGCAACGCTAGCGCCCGTGAAAAGGCCGCGCAGCTGCAGGCTGCTCAGGCCTCGGCCCAGAAACGCAAGTCGCTCTTCGTCAAGCTTGGCGTGCTGGCTGCTGTCGTTTTGGTCGTGGTCCTGGTGGTTGTGCTCATCGTGCAGAATAACAACGCCAAGGTTCCGGACGCCGGAGCCGCGCCTCAGGGCGGCAACGCCGCTGGCGGTATTCTGTTGACGTCGCCGACCACCGTTGCAAATACCTCGGGTGTGAAGATCGACAACACCAAACTTGTCGCTCCCGATTCGAAGCCGGCGACTCCCGAACCACGCGATCTGACCGTGGGCGCCAAGGGCGAGCCGATCAACGTGACCTTGTTTGTTGATGCGAACTGCGTCCACTGTGCTGAATTTGAAAGCAAGTATGGGCCGCAGATGAAGCAGTGGTTGGCGGACGGCAAGATCTCCTTGGAATACCGCAACGTCGGCTTCCTCGATGGAAACTCGCCAACGAACTTCTCCTCGCGTGGGGCCAACGCGCTGGCCTGTGTAGCTGACCAGAGCCCAGCAGCCTACTTGGACTTTGCCAGCGCTCTGTGGGGGCACTACGATCAGGGCGAAATGAAGAATGCTGAGATCTCCGAAATGGCGATTGCCGCCGGCGCTTCAGACTCGGTGAAGTCCTGCATCGACAAGGGAACCTACCGTCCGTTCGTGGAAACTGCAACACTAGCTGCCGGCTACGACGGTGTTTTGGGCACTCCGAGCATCTTCATCCAGGGCGAGGTTATGGACCTTGCCAATCAGGACTTTGTCGAAGCAGTTGAGGCGGCCATCAAGGCCAACGCCTAGACTGCCTAAAGCTGCGTGAACTGTGGTCGATAATTTTCTGCCGCTCTGACACGATTCCCGTGGGGAGTGCATCGCTAGCGGTGCGCTCCCCACGGGTGGTTAACGCCGCCAAAGTCTCGATTCGCAGTCGGGCGCAGTCTTCGGATATTCTTATGCAGTACGCCTCCTTAGCTCAGCTGGCCAGAGCAACGCTCTTGTAAAGCGTAGGTCATCGGTTCGAATCCGATAGGGGGCTCGGATGGCCCTCGCCGATGTTCAAGCTTGAACATCGGCGAGGGTCTTTTATTTCCCAACCGCATCTGCGGATCGACCGTGGCTTGCCCCGAAAAATTCGCATTCTTTTGGTGTCTCACAGTTTCTGGGCAACTCAGGGCGCTAAACTTCAGGTGTATTTCCTTGTCGATTCTGGCGCCTGTACGGTGGCACCAAAACGACCGAACAATATCTCAAGGAGTTTTGGCATGGCCGGTGGACTCGTGGCTCTTCTGGATGACGTCGCAGCCCTCGTAAAGGTCACGGCGGCGTCACTCGACGACATCGCTATGGGAGCTGCGAAGGCAAGCACCAAGTCGCTTGGAGTCGTCATCGACGATGCGGCTGTCACCCCGCAATACGTGGCCGGGCTATCGCCCAAGCGGGAGCTTCCGATCATTTGGAAGATCGCCGTTGGGTCTATCCGGAACAAGATGCTGTTCATCCTTCCGGTGGCTCTGATCCTTTCGCAGTTCGCTCCGTGGGCGCTCACCCCGATCCTGATGCTCGGAGGTGCCTATCTTGTTTTCGAGGGAGCCGAAAAGCTGCTTGAAGCGATGGGGGTGATCAAGCACCACACCCCGGGCGGCAAGGAGGGAGTGCGCGACGAAAAAGCGATCATCGGCGCGGCGGTGCGGACGGACCTCGTGCTCTCCGCGGAGATCATGGTCATCTCGCTGAACGAAGTGTCCCACGAACCATTCTTGAATCGCGCGCTGATCCTGATTGTGATCGCCATCCTGATGACCGTGGTGGTCTATGGTGCGGTGGGGCTGATCGTGAAGATGGATGACATTGGACTGCACATGGCGCAGAAGGCATCCACGCTGTCGCAGAAGGTTGGCCGTGGCCTAGTCAAGGCCATGCCGATCGTGATGTCGATCCTCGGCAAGGTCGGTGTGGTGGCGATGCTCTGGGTCGGCGGCCACCTAATTCTGGTCGGAATGGACGAGCTGGGCTGGCACGCCCCCTACGGTTTTGTGCACCATATGGAACTGCTGGTACACGACGCGACCGGTTCGGCCGGGGCGATCTTGGGTTGGGTGACGAATACCGCCTTCTCCTGCATTGCTGGATTCTTGATTGGGTGCGTGATCGCCGCTGGGGTTTTGGGAATCAACAAGCTGCGTACCAAGCACTAACCAGCTTTGCGGGCCGGCCACGTAGAATAGGCAGATAAGAAACTTGCCCCGCCGTAAAACCTGCCAGTCGCTAAGTCTGCCGGTGTTTCGTACGGTGTGCGGCGATCGTCTTGGCCCTGCCAAAACGTCTGGTGGCCATGGAAAGATCGATGTGTGTTGAAGAGCAAGATAAATACTGTAGGGAGCACCGCTCGGCATGAGCGGGGTGCCTACTTCACCCCCGAGCCGGTAGCCCGGTTTATGACCGAGTGGGCGCTAGGCGAGCAGGGGCGTCGTGTGCTTGAACCCTCATGTGGTGAAGCCCAATTCTTGGCGACCGCTGCCCGAGTCACCAACGATGGGCGCGGCGCCAGCGAATTATTTGGGGTGGAGCTTCACGAGCCTTCGGTGCTGGCGGCACGCGCGATCCTCGCGGAACAAGGCGCACAGGCTAGGATCCAGCACGCAAATTTCTTTGATGTTCCAGGCACCGCGGATATGGATGCGGTCATTGGCAACCCCCCGTACGTGCGTTATCAACTGCACCGCGGAACCCAGCGCAAAATCTCGCGTGAAGCCGCACGGCGCTCCGGAGTCGAGCTGAACGAACTTGCCTCCGTGTGGGCGGCCTTTGTCGTGCACGCCACCAGCTTCCTGGAGGTCGGTGGTCGTCTGGCCCTTGTGCTCCCGGCAGAGTTGATGTTCGTGAACTATGCGGGGCCCGTGCGTGCAATGCTGCTCGAACGTTTCGCCAAGGTGCATCTCGCGGTCTTCGAACAGCGGCTATTCGTCGACGCGCAGGAAGAAGTGGTGCTGTTGCTTGCGGAGGGTTATCAGACCGGTTCCAGCGACTCCTTCAGCCTGCACCAATTTCGTAATGCCAAGGATCTGATTGGACTCGGCGAGGGAGCAATCCACACTCCGAAGCGTCCAAGTGACCGTTGGACCGGGTCCTTGGTGACTTTTGAAGCTCAGGGGATACTCAACCAGGCGCATGCTACCGGCGGGTTTATTGATCTGCAGGGCTGGGGAGAGACCTCGCTGGGCGCGGTGACCGGCAACAATAAATGGTTTACGCTCAGCCCGGCGCGGGCCGAGGAATTAGGTTTGGACGCGAGCGACCTGGTGGAAATATCGCCTCCCGGTTCTAGGCATCTTCGCGGCTTGGAACTAGACGCTAAGCAATGGCAGCGACTCGGGGAGCACGGCTTGGCGACCTTGATGTTCCGGCCCCAGGGTGGCGCCTCCACCGCGGGAGAGCGCTTAATTGGCAGCGGCGAGCTGGAGTCGGTGGACCAAGCCTATAAGTGCCGGATGCGTACTCCCTGGTGGCGGGTCCCGTTGTTGTCGGTGCCTGATCTGTTCATGACCTATATGAATGCTGACACTCCCCGGCTGACGACTAACCATGCAGGTGTGCATCACATCAATTCAATCCATGGGGTATACCTCGGGGCCGATGTGCGTGAGCTGGGACGTGAGCTGCTGCCTCTGGCTTCGCTTAATACCTTGACTATGCTGGGTGCCGAAATGGTGGGACGCTCCTACGGGGGAGGCATCTTGAAGCTGGAACCCGGCGAGGCGGATAAGCTTCCAGTACCCTCAACCCAGTTGGTCGCCGAGCATGCAATACCGCTGCGATCCATCAAAGACGAGGTCCGCGAACATCTGCTGCATGGCCGCAAGCAAGAAGCTACCGAGCTGGTAGACAAGATTGTGTTGGGAACGATGCTGGAACTAGACGCCGCCGCGATCGGTGCGCTACGCGGAGCGCGCCAAGACATGCTGGAACGACGTAAGTCACGAGCTAAGGCAGTGGAGAACTAAGCGTGGGAACTGGCACAGTCGAGAAAACCCTGGCCTTCGCCGAATACGATGCGACGTTGATGTCTGCGGCCAAAGATTCGCCGTGGATCCGCAACGGAGCCGTCACCGAGGAGTTCACCCCTTCCTTCGACGTTCTCGAGCGGTTGCTAAGCATTCCAGTGCGTTCTAAGGCCGCGACCCGTTCCGGTCGTTTTGCCCAGGGCGTCGACGCTTGGCTAGCTCATGAACTCCGCCGGGCGGGATTCGATGCAGACCTCGTCTGGCCACGCGCGGAAGCGCCACGGGTGTTGTCTTCGGACATCCTCGAATTGCTGCGCAAGCTACCCGAACGGCTCTCCGACGAACTGCATGAAGCAATCCTGGCCGGCAAGGCCGGAAGCACCGACGCCAGGATACTGGGTCGCGCCTACATGAAGCAGACCGACGTGGTGATGACACACTGGTCAACCGGACCAGAACTGCTATTGAGCACCAAGGCGATGACCTCCTCCTTCGGGAAGAACCTGTCCAATCGGTACGAAGAAGCGTACGGGGACGCGGCCAATCTGCGTGCCCGCTACCCGCTGGCGGCTGTGGGATTCTATTTTGTGCAGCGCGCGACCATTTTAGAAACCGAACCGGCAGCTTTCCGGCGTACCGTGGACATGATCCGCAAGCTACGCGACTTCGGAGATGGCTTTGGCTATACCGCCACCGGACTATTGCTCGTGGACTGGGATGATAGTGACGAGCAACCAGCGGTCAAGGTGGTCCACAACCCGGTGCCCGAAGATGTTGGTACCGCTCAGTTTTTGAATGCCATGGTGGACTCGGTGCTGAAAGTTACCCCGATCGACCTGCATGAGTCGGCGCGCGCTCGCCGAGCGGGTGAGGTAGTTCCGGTGCCAGGGCATGAGCTCGTCGATGAGCTACAAGAAGCGCTCTTTTAACTCATCTGGTTGTGTGAACTTGTGGCGAATGCCAAGAGCTCTGCAAAGGTCGAAGCGCATGGCCCGTCAGTGTACTGGGCGCGACGTCACGCTGCGGAAAGTACGGCAGCGAATCCGATGCGAGAGCGGTGGCGCGATAAATGTACTTGGTCCGCCCGTCGAATTCGAAAGCCCGTTCGCGTTCCCATAGTTCGGAGCGTTCGTAGGCTGCCCATGAGCTGGGATTCGCCGAATCAATAACGGTGATGGGTATGCAGCCTGCCTGCACAACGAACTCCAGACGCAGGTCGGTCACTTGCTGGCGTATGCCTTGCCGACGATATTCTGGGCGGACCGCCATGCAACCTAGCTCAAGCGCGCCCATGGCGCTAGTGGGAGCAAGTACCGAGTCGTGCACGACTCCGGCTGCGACCAGAATACCTGAGTCACGGACGCTGACCACACAACGTGCGCGTTCTATTTTTTGATTCCATCGATCATCGATTTCAGGGTACAAGGTGGCCATTTCGGTGCGAAAAGCACCAGAAGGAGCTGTTGATGACAGGGCGTAGCGAAGGGTGGGGCGCACTGGGAACCGTCCTGAATGCTAAGACGAACGAACTATCTGGTTGTTGCTTTTCGGCGGGATGCAGAGCAAGGGATTTCGTTGGCCGTTAGGGTCCGCCGCCGGTGGCTTTCGACAACGTCGTTGCAGGGCTGAGTATGAGCACGAGGAACTAAAAAAATTATGCATTCAATCCCTGCATGTTCGCAAGAGAAAATAGCGGCCATAAAGTGAAATCTAGATAAACTAAAGGCACTTTTATCCTGGACCTGCCGTAGGCGGAATTCCTTTTGAGGTACGGCCCTTGGCAGGCGCCGTGGTTGGCACCGCAACCGCAAACAGCGCGGCAACTGGCGCCGATTTTGCGGCCGAGGCAAAGACCGCTAAGATCGTTTAGGTGCTTGACCGGGAGGTCGGCGCAGAGATGGATCTTTAGCTCAGTTGGTTAGAGCGTTCGCCTCACACGCGAAAGGTCGCTGGTTCGAGTCCAGTAAGATCCACCAGATAAAGAGAAAACCACCGCTGCCGGTGGTTTTCTCTTTATTTAACTTCCTTTGAATCGCGCTTAGCGGCGGGTTATTCGGCCAGTAGCTCGTGAACGAGCGGTTTGACTTCGTTGCCAAGCAGCTCGATGCTGTCGAGCATGGTTTCGTGTGGCAAAGAGCCTGCCGAATATTTGATGTCTATTCGACTTAGTCCGAGGCTTTTGGCGACCTTTGCCATCTTCGCGGCGACGGTCAACGGACTACCGGCCATCATGGAGCCCTCGGGCCCCATAGCGGCTTCCAAACGCATTTTGCTGACCGGCGGCCACCCGCGTTCGGCGCCCAGACGATTCATGGTGCGCTGATAGTGCGGCCACAGCAGTTCGAGAGCTTCCGTATCGGTCGGTGCAACTAATCCGTGGAAGTGCGCACCCACCTTTTGTGGTTGCTTGCCCAGCTCTTTCAGAGCGCGGTGGTAGAGCCGAACTAGCTGTTCGAAGGCTGAGGGCTGGCCACCAATGATGGCGAGAAAGAGCGGAAGCCCGTGGCGGGCGGCGCGAAGTACCGACTGCGGGCTGCCACCGACTCCAACCCAAGTGGTGAGTGGATCATTTTCCAAGAGCGGATAGAGCTGTTGGTTGGTCAAGGCGCCGCGGTGTTCTCCAGACCAAGTCACTGGCTCTCCGGTTCGGACCTTAGCCAGAAGATCGAGTTTTTCTTCGAAGAGCGATTCGTAGTCGTCGAGGTTGAGCCCGAACAACGGGAAGGACTCTATGAAGGAGCCGCGTCCGGCGATAATTTCGGCACGTCCCTGCGCGATAGCATCGAGCGTTGCGAAGCGCTCGTACACCCGAACCGGGTCATCGCTGGAGAGCACAGTTACCGCGGTTCCGAGGCGGATCTTGTCGGTGACTTGCGCCAGCGCCGCGAGAATTATTTCCGGCGACGATACAGCGTAATCGTCTCGGTGGTGTTCTCCAACGCCGAAGAAATCAAGGCCGACTTCTTCGGCCTTCCGCCCTTCGACGATGACATTGCGAATAACCTGGGCGTGCGATAACTGCTTGCCATGCTGATCTTCGGAGAGATCCCCGAAAGTTTCAACTCCAATTTCAGGCCGTAGGCTTGTTTGACCGATGGAACTCACGATGGTCCTCTTCTCTTAGGCTTACATGCGATTGCATCTAAATAGGTAACCAGTCATCCGACAAAATTATTTCCGAGGGCAAAATATGCCAGATGTGTTCAGGGATACTTGGCCTATTTTGATTCCATCCTCCCGCTTTACTTGCCTTGGTTGTATCGTGAGGTTGACGGATAGAACGAGAGCCTAGGGGGAGTGGTTCGTGGCGCAGCAAGACCATGGTGAGAAGCACACGGATTCGAAAAATCCAGGAGAGGATCCTTCGCCATTGGCTGGGTCGCTACCTCGTATTTCGACGAGTGAAATCAACATGGGGCACCTTCCCGAGACGGCGTCTTTTGAGACGACCATGGCCTCCGAACTACCGTTAAATACCGCGGTAAGTGCGAGCGTTGCGTCAGCGGACGTGGCGGACATCGAGTCGCGTACCGGCCAGGTCTATACCTCCGATGACGGCATTACACTAATGCCTACGCGAGCCAACCCGGTGGCTCGCCGATTGCTGGCAAAAATGTGGATCTCGGATACGCCACCGACCGAGGCGCTGAAGGTCGTTGACCGATTGCGCGGCACCCCCTACGCGAACCCTAGGGTCAACGTCGATCAAGATGCTTCGGCGCGGCGAACCATGGAGTTCGCGCTGGACCTTGGCGAAACGCTGATTCGTTATGGGGCTGGCGCCTTGGAAGTGGAAACCAGCATCATCGCGGTGACCGCAGCACTAGGGCTTAGCCACCTAGACGTGGATATCACCAATCAATCCTTGCACCTGAACTACAGCCCGCCAGAAGCTGAGAGCTACTCCATTCTGCGCGTGGTGCGTTCGTACACCACGAACTACGCGGGCATGGTGATGGTGCACGAGCTGGTTTCGGACATCATCGCAGGCGGCGTATCGCGTACCGAATCTGCCAAGCGGCTCAAGGAGATCACACGGAAGCCGAAGCCTTTCCCGCGTTGGTTCGTTGCGGTGGGACAATCGGTTTTCGCCGCCGCCTTCGTCCTGTTCATCGGTGGGTCATGGCTCGGCGCGCTCGTCGCGATGGCTTCCTCCTGGCTGATTTCGCAGATCGGCCGGTACGGGTCCCGCTGGCGCGTCCCAGAGTTCTTCACCGTGGCGACCTCGACATTTACCGTCACCGGAATAGCCTTGCTCAGCCATCAAGTCCACGCCCCATTGGACCCGGCATTGGTAGTCTCTGGTGGCATCCTGCTTCTGCTGCCTTCGGGTAGATTTGTTTCGGCGCTACAAGACGCAATCAACGGCTTCCCGGTCACCGCGGTCGGACGTCTCTTTTCCGCGGGGTTGACCTATACGGCGATCCTTTCGGGGATCTCCGCGGCGTTGGTGGTTTCATCCGTATTGGGCGGGGACGAAGTCGATGTTCATAAAATCGCTGCCACCGATTATCCGGCATGGATGCTCATCGCGCTGGTAGCAGTCGCCATTCTGGCCGGTTCGGTCACCGAACAGACCGCACAGCGCTTGTTGCTGCCTACCGCGTTGATCGCGGTCGGCGGCTATTTGGTGCTGCTATTGGCGGAGCAGGTCGGGCTTGGAGCCCGGGCAACGCCAGCGGTGGTGTCCACGGTCATTGGCTTTGCTGCACGCTTCTTGGCGGACAAATTGAATTCACCGCAGCTAGTGATCGCCGCCCCGGCGGTCATGTTCATGCTGCCCGGCCTGATGATCTTCCGGGCCATGTACGGCATCGTTTTCGACGAGGATGAAATGTTCGCCGGCCTGGTGGAAATGTTCAACGCGTTTGCGATCATGCTGTCCATCGCCGGTGGCGTGGTCTTCGGCGACACCCTGTGCCGTCCGCTGACCTCCAACGCACGGCGCGAACGCCGGCGTATCCGCCGCCGTTAGCCGGCCGGCAGATTCCATTCAATAGGCGCCTGACCGGATTCGGCCAGGTGCCTATTAATTTTCGAAAAATGCTTTGACCCAAAGAATCCACGTGAAGCGGATAGCGGGGAAGGATGAGCGCTGCGAAGCTGGGGCATATTGTTCATCAGGGTACCTAGCTTCTGTGCGTGGGCACCCCATAGAACGGCCACCACCGGCACCTTGCGGGCATTGAGCGTAGCGATGATTGCTTCTACCACCGGTGCCCAGCCAAGCTTCTGGTGACTGCCGGCGTTTGACGCAGTCACAGAGAGAACCTGATTGAGCAGCATGACCCCTTGCTCATGCCAAGCGCCGAGGTCAGGGTGCCCGGCCTCGGGCACGCCAAGATCCGCGTACAGCTCTTTGTAAATATTGCGCAAGCTGCGCGGCAAGGGGCGCACAGTCTTCGCTGCGGCGAAGGCCAGCCCGTTCGCATGTCCGGGCGTCGGATAGGGGTCTTGGCCCATGATCAAGACTTTGATCTCGGCTGCGGGGAGCGATAGTGCGCGCAACATCACCTCTGGGGCTGGGAGTATCTCCTCGCCAGCCTGTGAGCGTGCCGCCAACTTATGCGCGATTTCCTGCAACACGCCATCGAGCGGTTCCAAAGTGGAAACCCAATCCGCGGCGATAAACCCGCGACTTGCCAGCGATTTTGCACCAAAGAAGAAGGGGAAGTCTTCGGCGGAATATGCCGGTGGCGCGGTAGGCTCGGGAGCGTCGAAAAGGGCGGGCTGCTCGTTGTTCATGGCAACCATTCTGCCGTTTTTGCGGCGCGGTTGTGCCGCGTTACACGGCACGGCGTTGGTTGATTGGTTAGAATATCGGTGGTGTGTCCACCACGCGTGGATAAATATGCATGAATAGACCCGACTTTTCGAAGTTCAAGGATGAGGTGAACGTATGGCTGGCAATGAGGTTTTAGTAGATTTCGTGATGAACCCCGACTCGGAGCTGGACGAGCGTTCACAACAGATCTTGAACATGGAGAAGCTGTGGTGGAAGTATGCCGGAGCCAAGGAACAAGCTATTACCAAGCAGTTCTCTATCTCGCCGACAAACTACTATCAGCTACTCAACCAGCTGATCGACACGGATGCGGCGATGGCCTATGACCCAATGCTGGTAAAGCGGTTGCGTAGACTTCGATCTACTAAGCGTCGTGTGAGCGGTACCGTCGGCGGGGAACGCTAAGTTCATAGCCGGCCTCGGCCAGCCAGACCTCGAGCAAGGACAAGAATGACCAACTACCCACGTGACGAATTCGATCGCGTTCCGGAGTTTAGTACCCGTGTTGGGTCGCATCATGCCCACGGCTGGGCGCAGTCTGCCGCCGCCAAGGGCAAGGACAGCAAGCTTCGTTGGGTAGTTCTGTCCGCGATTGCGGTGCTGTTGATTGGTGGCGCCGGATTCTTCTTTGGTCCAGGCATTGCCGATCGTCTAGCAGGTTCCGAACCGAGCCAAACCTCTGCACCGGCGGAGAGCGAAGACTCTTCTGACCAAAGCGAAGCAGCATCCGAAAGCGCAACTCCGTCTAGCACCATCGATGACGCTGACGTGTTGTACGGACAACTCATCGGCGTGTACAACGGCGCAAGTATTGCAGGAGTTGCAGGGGCAGGCGAAGAATTGCTTGCCGAGGCTGATTTCACGAATATCGTGACGGATAATTGGACCCGAGACGCCGAGACTTCGACGGTGTATTACATGTCCGAGGCCTACCGGACCACCGCGGAAAAAGCCGCCGAAGTCTTGAACATCGATGAGGTTCTGCAGACCCGGAACATCCCCAACCGAGTTTCGGTCGTCCTTGGTGCTGACGATACGTTGAACTCGAAGTAATAATTAGCTTCGCTCACAGCCGATCAGCTTGCACTCGCCATGCGAGAGTGCCAATATTTGTATTAGCACTCATGCGTTACGACTGCTAATGCCGATCGGTTGTTCGTTTTAGAATCGAACCCTTTCGTCTCGGCGGTTGCTCAACGCACGGAGCGTGAAGAATACCTCAGATAGCGAGAGCTAATCCGAATTGTCGGCCCGATGCCGGCAACGGTGTGCTCGTCCGTCGCGGGCGCTGTCTGTCGGTTGCATTTTCGCAAAATCGTCCCCGAAAGGACCGAAAGCCACTATGGCCAAGATGATTGCATTTGACGAGGAAGCACGCCGCGGACTTGAGCGCGGCCTGAACATTCTGGCGGACGCCGTTAAGGTGACCTTGGGCCCACGCGGTCGCAACGTTGTTTTGGAGAAGAAGTGGGGCGCACCCACGATCACCAACGACGGTGTGTCCATCGCCAAGGAAATCGAGCTCGAGGATCCATACGAGAAGATCGGTGCCGAGCTCGTCAAGGAAGTTGCCAAGAAGACTGACGACGTCGCCGGTGATGGCACCACCACCGCTACCGTGCTCGCTCAGGCTCTGGTCAAGGAAGGCCTGCGCAACGTTGCTGCCGGCGCCGACCCAATCGCGCTACGCCGCGGCATTGACAAGGCTGTAGAAGCCGTCACCGCCGAACTGTTCGCTGCTGCTAAGAAGATCGAATCCAAGGAGCAGATCGCTGCTACCGCTTCGATCTCCGCTGGCGATCCAGAAATCGGCGCACTGATCGCCGAAGCACTGGACAAGGTTGGCGAGCAGGGCGTTATCACCGTAGAAGAGTCCAACACCTTCGGCCTTGAGCTGGAGCTGGCCGAGGGCATGCGCTTCGACAAGGGCTACATCTCCGCATACTTCGTCACCGACGCTGAGCGTCAGGAGACCGTGCTGGAAGACCCGTACATCCTGATCGTCAACTCGAAGATCTCCTCGGTCAAGGATATGGTTTCCTTGCTGGAGAAGGTCATGCAGTCGAACAAGTCGCTGCTGATCATCGCCGAAGACGTAGAGGGCGAAGCACTGGCCACCCTGATCCTGAACAAGATCCGTGGCCTGTTCAAGTCTGTAGCAGTCAAGGCTCCAGGCTTCGGCGATCGTCGCAAGGCAATGCTGACCGACATCGCACTGCTGACCGGTGGTCAGGTTGTTTCCGAGGAAATCGGCCTGTCGCTGGACACTGTTGGCCTCGAAGTTCTGGGTACCGCCCGCAAGGTCGTTATCACCAAGGACGAGACCACCATCGTTGAAGGCGGCGGCGACGCCGACGCTATCGAGGGCCGCAAGGCGCAGATCGCAGCCGAAATCAAGAACACCGATTCGGATTACGACCGCGAGAAGCTGCAGGAGCGCCACGCAAAGCTTTCCGGTGGTGTCGCTGTGCTGAAGGCCGGCGCCGCAACCGAGGTGGAGCTCAAGGAGCGCAAGCACCGTATCGAAGATGCTGTGCGCAACGCTAAGGCAGCTGTTGAAGAGGGCATCGTCGCCGGTGGTGGCGTGGCTCTGATTCAGGCAGGCGCCGCAGCATTCGCCAAGCTTGTGTTGGAAGGCGACGAAGCCACCGGCGCGAACATTGTTCGTGTTGGCATCGAAGCTCCACTGAAGCAGATCGCACTGAACGCCGGCATGGAGCCAGGCGTAGTCGCTGACAAGGTCAAGGGCCTGCCAGCTGGCCACGGCCTGAACGCTGCCACCGGTCAGTACGTTGACCTGTTGGAAGCCGGCGTCAATGACCCAGTGAAGGTGACTCGTTCGGCACTGCAGAACGCTGCATCTATCGCCGGTCTGTTCCTCACCACCGAGGCAGTCGTTGCAGATAAGCCAGCTCCTGCTGGCGCTGCCATGCCAGGTGGCGACGACATGGGTGGCATGGGCGGAATGGGCGGCTTCTAAGCTTCCGTACTTCCCAGGCGCCTGTTTCGCAGGAGAACCTGAACCCGAGGGCTTGCTTCACTACGAAGCAGGCCCTCGGGCCGTTAACCGTCAAGCTTGCTGCGTTTGAGCGTTCTTAGGCCTGCGCATGGAGCCGGTCAAGCTCGGCCGCGAGGTTCGCCCGTGCTTGCTTTTCCCAGCGCTCCTGAGCAGACGCGGTGTTATACAGCCGGTCTTTACGCAGGAGCTCACGAAGAATGCTTGCTCGGCCTCGGGCAAAGTCCGCCGCCGGCACATGATCGTATTCGTCCCGGATAGCCTGGGCATAGCGTTGATAGGCCTTGGCTGGTCGTGCCAAAACCTCTAGGTCTGCGTCGCTGAGCAACGCTCCGAGCAGATCGCCTTCGGCAGGTCGATGCTCGATGGTCAGCAGAATCAATTGTTGAACCTTGGCAAGAGCCTCATCGGTAATCAGCCCATGCAAGCTGCGCGCTGCTAAGTTCGCAGAATCTAATTCGTCCTCGGCGGTGCCCTCGTAGACGGCATCATGAAACCAAGCAGCCAACTCCAATATTTGCCGATCCTGCGGCTCAACCTGTGTGCCGCAGAGCCAGTCCAATGCCTCAAGGACCGCGAGCAGGTGAACCCGATCGTGGTAGCGGCGGTGCTCCTGGCTCCAACGAAGCAATAATTCTTCGGCCAAGGCCCGTTGCCCGGACAAGGTCCGTTCCCAACGCTTCAGCAATGCAGGATTGAGCCGTTCGGGGCGGAACCGGGCAGGGATCCGAAGACCGGAATGCACTAAGGCGCGGACTAAGTCGCCTCCAGAGACTTCCTGGGCTCCGGCCGCCACGAACTCTTCGTAGCGTTCCTGCGGCACATCGTAGTGGTCTCTGTCGAAAGCTCTTTGCCGGATGCCCAGACGGCTGGCGAACTGGTGCAGCTCCAGCACTGAGGTGTCGGAGACTAAATGGGAAAAGAGTGTCCCGTGAGCGGGCCAGCGTGGCGGGTCGATCAGTATGCTCATAATCTAAGCGTACCGAGAGACCCGCACCAACTGCTCAGTAGCGGAACAGCGAGGTGTTGACCTGTTCGACTTCTTCATACTGCATAGACGCATGGTTTAGCGCCGTTGCGATGCTGCTCAAGGCCTCTTCGATGCGTACGTGGGTGCTTCGCCACTCGGCCACTATCGACTGGAAGGAAGCGGCGGCCGAGCCCTGCCAGGTGCTTTGAAGTTGATCCAGATTCATCTGCATCGTGGAAACTTCCGAACGCAACCTGTCGATGGTGTTCATGACTGCCTGCGACTTGACCTGCATTTCGCCGGTGTTGGTTGAAAAGGTACTCATTGGGTGATCCTGCCTTACGGGGAGATCCGATAGATGAGATCACCATAGGGCGTGCAGAATAAGCGCAACGGGAAGCTCTCACACGCTGTGGACAACAATAAACGCGGGTTCTAGTCCTCGTCCTGCTGTTCGAGGTCACGAGGCTCCTGTAGCGGCACATAAGGCAGGCAGATGGCCATGGTCGCGCCTCCGCCAGGAGTTTCGCTCAGAGCAACCGAGCCGCCGTGCTGCTGGACGATCGCGGCGACGATCGCAAGCCCTAGGCCCGAGCCACCGGTTTCGCGTTGACGCGAGCTGTCGGTGCGGTAGAAGCGCTCGAAAATACGGTTTGCGTCATCCTCTGGAATGCCCGGTCCGTGATCTCGAATCTCGAGCACCGCATCCATGGCACCTGCCACGAGGGAACGAACTCCCACGGCGATCTCGATAGCTGAGTCTTCGGGGGTGTAGCGCAGTGCGTTGGTGATCAAATTGGCAATGACTTGGCGGATGCGCGCGTCGTCGCCGACCGTGCTGGCTGGAGAAGGGGACTTGGTGTCCAATCCGACCAAGGTCACTTTGCGTAGTGGCGCTCGGACCTTGGTGTCCTCGGCCGCGTCCTGTCCGAGTACCAGCAGGTCCACCGATTGCTTTTCGAGGGGGCGCTGCTCATCGAGCCGGGCCAGCATAAGCAGGTCTTCGACTAGGTGAGCCATGCGTTTGGATTCGGCTTCGATACGTCCCATAGCTGAATCCAGAGCTTCGGAGTCGGCAAGTCCCCCATGACGGTAGAACTCCGAATAGCCCTGGATGGTCACCAGGGGGGTGCGCAGCTCATGAGAGGCGTCTTGGATAAAGCGACGCATTTTGTTTTCCGAGGCCTCACGGTCGCGGAAGGCCCGCTCGATCTGTGCAAGCATTGCGTTCAAGGAGCGGGAGAGTCTGCCGACTTCGGTCTCCGGCGGATAATTGCGTACACGCTGGGACAGATCTCCCTCGGCAATCATGGCTGCGGTGCGTTCAACGCGGATCAGCGGAAGCAATGACCGGGAGGTTAATCCGTAGGCGATCATTGACATGAGCAAGGTCGCCAACAGGCCGGTAGATAAGACGAGGATAGCGGTCTTTTGAACCGTGTCATTAACGTTTTCCAACGGAAGCGCAATGAAAACATTCATCTCGCTGGTAGGCAGCGGAACGATCATGGCACGCCAGCCGGCCGAGCCGGAGTGGATGCCCGGAATGGTTACCGGTGCCCATGGTGTCTTAGCCAGCTCCGCCATTTGCGTTGGGGCGAGTAGAGGAGTGTCACTGGTGTTACCGGGGGTAACCCGGCTTCGAGGCATGATGTAGACGATCTTGCCGTTTATATCTCGAATGTCCGCATAGGAGCGGTTCAACCCCAGCAACGTTGAATCGATGCCAGCGTTTCTGCCAGATTGATCATTGTCCAAGGAATACTGGTAGGCCTTGTTCAGGCCAAAGCCCATGGTGGGGCCAGCAACGTTGAGCTGATCATCGATCTGGTTGGTCATCGAGATGCGAAGTGTGTGTGCGGAGCCGAACGCTGTGGCGCCGACGCCGCAGATCATCAGCGCGCACATCAGCATCACCAATTTGGTGCGCAACGAAGTGCGACGCCACAGCGTTCTAAATGCCTGCATGTAATGACTTTACAATCCCTTGGGCCGCCAAGCGGCATCGGCCCTAGCGGCGGTCCGGGGTGCGCATCAGGTAACCGACGCCGCGCTTGGTCTGAATCAGGGCAGGCCACTCGGGGCGGTCAACCTTGCGACGCAGATAGGAAATGTATGATTCAACGATCGAAGCGTCGCCGTTGAAGTCGTACTCCCAGACATGGTCCAGGATTTGCGACTTGGACAGTACGCGGTTCGGATTCATCATCAGGTAGCGCAGCAGCTTGAATTCGGTAGGAGATAGATCAATGACCTCGCCTGCTCGCCGCACCTCATGTGCGTCGTCATCAAGTTCTAGGTCGGCGACCACGATGGTGGCGTTCTCTTCTTCGCCCGTCGCGGTGCGGCGTAGCACCGCACGAATGCGGGCGACAACTTCATCGAGGCTAAAGGGCTTGGTCACGTAATCATCGCCGCCGACAGTCAATCCAGTGACCTTGTCGCTGGTGTCATCGCGAGCAGTCAGGAACAGCACGGGGAAGTGCCGACCGGCAGCGCGTAGCTTGCGGGTGATGGTGAAGCCGTCCATGTCTGGAAGCATGACGTCCAAAACCGCGAGATCTGGTTCTTCTGCTTCGACGGCTGCGAGAGCCTCGCGGCCGTTGGCTGCGGCGACCACTTGGAAACCGGCGAATCGCAGGGAAGTTGATAGAAGTTCGCGGATATTTGGTTCGTCATCCACGACAAGGAGTTTGGCCTCTGGGGTTTTTGCACTCATAAACCCAGTGTGCACGCGAAGGCTGGGAGTCGACTGAGAGCCGTCTGGGAGAGAGGGCTAGCCGTTGCGGCGTTTTCGGATGTTACCGATGATGACCACGCCGGCCAGGATGAAGGCGAGAGGCAAGCCGAAAACGCCGAATGCCATGATGATCGGCGGGATTGAAATTTCCTTAAAATACAACACGAGGACCGCCGCGAGGGACAATGCCGAGAGGACCGCGAGTGTAATTGCGGTGCGGGAAATGACGGTCAAGGTAATCGATGAAGCGCTCACGGCTATTAACGATACAGCGCTTCTAATGCAGCCGCCGTGACTCAAGGTGAAGTTGCGGGCCTCAAGGTGTCATAATCTAAGGTATTCGACTTAATTCGAATCCGTACGTTGAGCACCCGGTAGAAGTAAATGCACGACCCGGATGAATGCTCCATGGATCCGGAGATATGAAAAGGCGTAGCGTGAAGTAAATTAGTTGCACTGATATGCGCTGCAGCACGAGAAACGAACGAGGTAAGGGATCATGCCTAGCGGCAAGGTTAAGTGGTACGAAAAGGCCAAGGGCTTCGGATTCATTACCACCGAAGATGGTAAAGAGATTTACGTGAACGCCGCGGCGCTGCCGGAAGGCGTTCATGATCTACGCCCGGGCACACGCCTGGAGTTTGGCGTGGCCGAAGGCCGCCGGGGTCCTCAGGCACTGAGCCTGCGCATCTTAGAGGAAGCTCCGTCGGTGGCTCGCGCCAAACGGAAGAACCCCGAACAGCAAGCTGCAATGATCGAAGACCTGATCAAGGTTCTTGATCAGGTATCCAACACCTTGCGCAAGGGGCGATATCCTGAACAAGCACACGGCAAAAAGGTTGCTACCGTGCTACGCGCGGTAGCCGATGATCTGGACGTTTAAATAATGGCCCGTAAACCCAAGTTAGACACCACCCTCGCGGAAGCGGTTGATGTTGCGCGCAACGCACTCATCGAGATCGCGGCAGAAACGGAGATCGGTGAGTATCTCGGAGCCACGCCCGAAGGTGAACGATTAGTCACCCATCGATTTGTCTCCCAGAAAAGGGGCTATCGGGGCTGGACTTGGTTCGCGACAATCGCACGGGTGCCACGAGCAAAAGCTAAAGATCTAACCGTTTGCGAAGCTGGCATAGTTGCCGGTGAAGACGCACTCCTTGCACCGGCGTGGGTCCCGTGGGCTGAGCGCTTAGTCAAAGAAGAAATCGAGGCGGCGGAAGCCGAGGCCAATGAGCCCAAGGATGAACCCGGCCCTAGTGCGACCGCAACTGAGAACTCCGGCGCAGAGAACACCGCTGCCGAACCTGCTGGGAACGAAACCCAGGAGGACGTGACGGAGTCGACCACTGCCACAGACGAACACGAAGCAACCGGCGAACCGGAAGCGACGTCCGAACAGGGAATCAAAACCCCTGCACGCCGTCAGGTGCGTCGCCGACGCACCGCGCAACGCACGGCGGCTCGTCGCCGCGCAGCCCAGCGTAACCGGACACGCAAGGAAAGCTAGCGAAACAAGGCTTTAGAAAAGAAAAAGCGATCCGCGGTTTCGCCCTAATGGGGTGAAGCCGCGGATCGCTTTTGCTCGATCAGAATTTAGAGCTGCTCGATGACATAATCAATGCTCTTCAACAGCGCCGCGACATCACTCGGATCGATAGCCACGAAGGTCGCGATACGCAGCTGGTTTCGGCCGAGCTTGCGGTATGGCTCAACATCCACCACGCCGTTGGCGCGCAGCGCCTTGGAGATTTCCGTGGCGTCCACCGAATCGTCGAAGTCGATCGTGGCGATAACGTTTGAGCGGTGATCCGGGTTGGCTACATATGCCGTGGCAACCTTTGAGGCCTCGGCCCACGCGTAAATCTGGCCAGCTGACTCGGCGGTGCGAGCCGCTGCCCACTTCAGGCCGCCATTGGAGTTGATCCACTTGATCTGCGCATCGAGGGTCACCAAGGTGGTCAATGACGGTGTGTTGTAGGTCTGGTTCTTCAGCGAGTTATCCAGCGCAGTCTTCAGATTCAAGAAGTCTGGGATCCAGCGATCGGTCGCTGCGATCTCCTCGATGCGCGCAATTGCTGCGGGGGAGGCGAACGCAACCCAGAGGCCACCGTCGGAAGCAAAGTTCTTCTGCGGGGCAAAGTAGTACACGTCGGTCTGCGACAGATCTACATCCAAGCCGCCGGCGGCGCTCGTTGCATCAACGACGATCAGTGAATCTTCGTTGGCACCCGGAACGCGCTTGACCGGGGCAGCGGAGCCGGTGGAGGTTTCATTGTGCGGCCAGGCATAGAGATCCACGTCAGCTTCGGCAACCGGGCTCGGAACCGAACCAGGCTCGGAGGTGATAATCGAGGAGGCCGCAAGGAAGGGGGCCTTGTCGGTAGCGTTGGCAAACTTCGAGCCGAATTCACCAAAGGACAAGTGCTGAGCTTTATTGCGTACTAGGGAGAATGCTGCGGCGTCCCAGAAAGCGGTGGCGCCGCCAACTCCCAGAAGCACCTCGTAACCCTCAGGTGCGCTAAACATTTCCTTCAAGCCATCCTGCACGGAGGCAACCAGGTTCTTGACCGGCGCCTGACGGTGGGAGGTGCCTAATAGGTCGGCACCTGCGTCGGCGATTGCCTGAATTTGCTCGGGGCGAATCTTGGATGGTCCTGCGCCGAATCTTCCGTCGGCGGGCAGAAGGTTCCTTGGAATGTTGATGCCGGTGCTCATCTCGCTCCTCTAATAGCGTTTTGATTGAAGGTGCTGACTTCCCGACTGATCGCGAGCGCGAAGGAATAGTTCAGGATAGTTAAGACGTTTCAGTTAACATCTTCGCAAACTGCGGGAGATGAGAGAAAAACGAGACCGTCGGTTACGACATGCAAACTACGAGGCCGTCGCTGGGATTGTGGCTATACCAAGTAGAGTTGCATACTGACGTTCCGATTTCTTATGCGAACCTAACTGTTGTGACTTCCAGGAGTGGCTAACGTGTCTGACCTAATTGATACAACCGAGATGTACCTGCGTACCATTCTTGAGCTTCAAGAAGAGGAGATCGTGGCTTTGCGCGCGCGAATCGCAGAACGTCTGGGGCATTCTGGCCCCACAGTGTCGCAGACAGTCGCTCGAATGGAACGCGATGGTCTGGTTGTGGTTTCTACCGACCGTCACCTTGCCTTAACCGAGAAGGGTCACGAACTAGCAACAGGCGTGATGCGCAAGCACCGACTGGCCGAACGCTTGCTATCGGACATGATCGGTCTTGAATGGGAATATGTCCATGACGAGGCGTGCCGCTGGGAACACGTGATGAGCGAGCGTGTAGAGCGACGTTTATACGACCTGCTGGGCAAGCCCACGGTCTCTCCGTACGGCAACCCAATTCCTGGGCTTGAAGTCCTTGGGGGGCCCAAAGTAACCGAAATCTCACATGAGGTCGAGAATCTAGATAACGCGTTGCTCTCCGGAAACATTGGCCCGGTGGCCATTGAGCGTCTCGCAGAGCCGATCCAGACCGACCCAATCCTGCTCGGACAACTGAATGAAGGCGGAATTCGGCCCGGTGCGATCGTTAGCTTAGAGCGCGCAGATGACTACGTCGTGGTTCGCGTGCAAGGTGTCGAAGGTGCGCTAGAACTGCCAGTCGAAGTCAGTGCGCACGTTTTCGTACGCACTAAATAAGGTAACGAAATTGTAACTTTTCCGATCGAACGGTAGGGTTATCAAAGGGCGCCAGTGGTTTAACTGGTGCCGATTCCAAGAGTGCAAACGCCGAGTATTGTCCTGCCTCTTGGATGCGAAATGATTTTTAAGGGCAATAGCGGGGAACCCACTCATTCGACGAATACTTCGTCTTGGGGTGAAGTCATGCCAACAGGCAGGACCGGACCAATCTCAGGGCCGAACCCGACAGCTAACTTCGCAGGTGTAGATATGAGAGGAATGTTTTGGCAGAAACCAGGACGACGGGTCGACGCCGTGCCGCAGACGTCGAGATCGATGCGATCACTGAGATCGCAGCGGCCGCCACAGAACGATCCGTTGGCCGCCGCGCATCACGCGCAGCCGCTGTCGAAGCAGTAGCAGTTCCAGAGCCGCTTTGCGCCGATTATGTCGGGCGCCGCTTTGAGTCTGGTCAGCGTTACGGCATTGCGCCAACGCAGAAAACTCTTGCTACCCAGGATGTTGACGGAAACGTCATTGCCCTACCTACAGCAAAGCCCGTTGTTGCACCTGAAGGCGTAGTAGCAAGTAATGAAGAGCTCGTTCAGAGCCTTCGTGCTTCACCAAAAAAGACTTCACGACTTGGGTTTACCCACAAGATCGCTGCCGTTGCCGCGGTATCGGGTTTGGCACTAGCTGCGGTTTCTCCGCAGCTCAGTAGCGCCGTGCCTGAAGAGGGTCCGGTGGTAGCGGGTGCGCAGCGCACCGCAACTTCCGCAGTGGTCGATGTTAAGGCTCCAAGCGATGCTGGCTTAGATGTGCAGCGTGCGGCTTTGAAGTCCGACATCAACCCCAAGGTGGCCAACGAAGAGAAGCTCTCTGAAATCCTCACCGCTTCCGGTGGGGACATTCAGAAGGTCGGTTCGACCGGTGGATTGCTCGAGCGTCCGGTGGACAGTAACCGCATCACCTCAAGTTTCGGGCACCGCAAGAACCCAACCGGCGCCGGCTTCATGATTCACAGTGGCACAGATTACGGTGTGCCGAGCGGCACAAAAGTTTACGCCGCAGCATCGGGCAAGGTCACAGTCTCCGGATGGGCAGGTCATTCCGGTCAGCGGGTCACCTTGGCCCATGGAAACGGCCTGGAAACCGGGTACAGCCACAACTCGCAACTACTAGTCAACGTGGGCGACACCGTCAAGCGCGGCGATGTCATCGCTTTGGCCGGTAGCACCGGTAATTCCACCGGGCCGCATGTGCATTTCGAAGTAATTGTCGACGGCCAGTTCAAAGACCCTGCCGGCTGGTTATAACGACGTTCGTCACCTTACCGTGATCAAAACGTGACATTTGAAAGATAGTCCTATAGGCTAAACAGCGTGCCAAGGGGAATCCTTGAGCAACATTGCGTGCGAACCGAGCACTGCCAACGCGCAATGAGCAGTTATACACAACTCGTACGGCAGTGACGGGGGAACCAACATCGGGTCGTTAGTTTTGGCTAACAACCCTAGGGGTTAAGTGGAAGAGAAGGAAACTTCAACTCCACCGAGGTAACTCCACTTCGAACCCGACAGCTTACCTCGTAGGTATCAAGGAGAGGCTTTATTGTGACCAAGCGTCAAGCGCCGGGACGCCACCGCGCCCCAGCAGCACGTACCAACCCACTTGCTAGCATTTCGCAGGCAGTGTCCTCGAATGCAGGCTCGGTCGGACGTCAGGCAGCCGTTGTTGCTGCTGCGTCCGGTCTGATCGTCACCCTGGGCGTACCAGGTCAGGCAACCGCCCCACGTGACGTATCAGCTTCCCCGGTTGACACGATCAACCCGGAACGCGTTGCTGTCAAGGCAGTCAAGGTATCCACCAAGAAGGCGGATAACGTCGAGATCGAGCGCGCCAGCTTCACTGCTGAGCCAAAGCCCGAGCCGGTCGTTATCGCTGTCGCTGATGATATCGAGCCAACCACTCGCGAAAACTCGGGCAACTCCGATTCTTCGGGCAGCTCGGACTCCATGGCACCAATGACCCGCCAGAACCGCGGCGGCAATGGCCAGCAGAGCGCGCCAACTGAGACCAAGAAGGAATCCACCAAGCAGGAATCCTCGGTCCCGAGCAAGAACCTCACCGGTATCGCAGCTACGGCTTCGAAGTACTCGGGTGTTCCATACGTCTGGGGCGGAAATACTCCCAGCGGCTGGGACTGCTCTGGCTTCGTGAAGTACGTCTACGCGCAGCACGGCATCAACATTGCTCGTGGCACCTCCGCGATCCTCGGATCCGGCCAGTTCAAGCGCACCAGCAGCCCGAAGCCGGGCGACTTGGTGTTCCAGAACGGTGGCGGCCACGTAGGCATCTACCTAGGTGGGGGCCAGATGATCGGCGCGCAGAACCCAACCGTGGATACCATGATCCACTCGGTGAGCCGCAACCCGATGTACGGTTACTACACTCTAGCTGGCTAAGCAGCCTGCTCCCATTGGCCATCGAACGTAATGTTCGGTGGCCAATGGTCGTTTAACCGGGTGAACTACGGGCTACTTCGCGATGAAAATCAGCGAATATCTTCCTAATCTTGAAGCCAAATCGGCAATATATCGCATAGGCTAACGGCAAGAGAACTAACTGCGACGAGCTCGTCGTCATCAACTTCTAGTGATGCACACAAGCTCATTAAAGGAAGTATGCGAATGAGAACGTTGGTTTTGAACGCAGGTTATGAGCCATTAGCGGTGGTGACTTTCCGTCGCGCCTTGCTCCTTGTGCTTGCCGAAAAAGCAACAATCATTTTGCAAGATCATGAGTCACCCGTGCGCAGCTCGCACGGAGACTTACCGCGCCCCACCGTGATCGTGTTAAAACGATATGTGCGACGCCCCTACAGGAACATGAACCATGTGACCCGTAGGGGCGTTCTTCGTAGAGACCACTTCCGCTGCGCCTACTGCGGAAAGACCGCCAACACCATCGACCACGTAATCCCGCGCAGCAGAGGCGGGCAGAACACCTGGGAGAACCTCGTGGCGGCCTGCTTGTCGTGCAACAGCCGTAAGGCCGACAAAATGCTCTCGCAATTGGGATGGCAATTGTTGCTCACGCCGCATCAGCCACGGGTGGGAGGGCACCTGGTTTCCGGACTTGACCATATTGATTCTTCATGGGCTCAATACCTTCATGCCAGCTAGGAAATAATCGGTCTCCGTGAGATGTTGAGACGTTAGTACTAATCTGAACAAATCACGGAGGTAACTCGTGAGTATGGAAGGCGCGGCGTGGAGTACGCTGTGGCAGCTCTCAAAGAGCGAACAGCGACGTGCATATCGTCCAGAGACCCCGCGGCGGGTTTTTGACTTCGCACTCAGCTATAAAGCACGTCTGATAGTCTTCGTGATTTTCTCTGTATTGTCAGCGGCAATCGCTGTCATCACTCCGGTGCTTGCCGGACGAGTCGTTGACGCAATCGTGGCGCAAGGCAGCTGGGAGACCGTGCGGAACTTGGCGATCGTTATGGTGATAGTCGCCGTTTTCGATTCAATATTCGCGATGCTCGTACGCTGGCAGTCCTCTAACCTCGGTGAGCAAATCATCTTTGATCTTCGCACCAAGGTATTTGACCATGTGCAGAAGATGCCCATCGCGTTTTTCGCACGAACCCGCACCGGAGCACTGACCTCCCGGCTCAATTCAGATGTTATCGGCGCTCAAGCGGCTTTCGCAGGAACCTTGTCCGGAATCGTTTCAAATGCCGTTGCACTGATCCTGACCGCTATCGTCATGCTCACTACCTCCTGGCAGGTCACGATCCTGGCGCTGGTCCTTTTCCCGCTGTTCCTGCTGCCGGCAAGACGCTTCGGAAAGTCTCTTGCTGGGCTGCGCAAGGAGTCGGCAGACCTGAACGCTTCAATGAGCACCCAGATGACCGAACGATTCTCGGCACCAGGCGCTACGCTGATCAAACTCTACGGGCGTCCCAATGAAGAATCCGAGCAATTCGGTTTGCGGGCTGCGCGAGTACGCGACATCGGCATCAAGATGACCATGCGGCAATTCGCATTTGTGACGGTGCTGGGGCTGGTCGCGGCGCTGTCGTTGGCCCTTGTGTACGGACTGGGCGGATTCTATGCCTTGCGTGGCGAGATGGCGGCAGGTGACGTGGTAGTACTCGGGATGCTCATTATCCGCCTGTATACGCCGCTTACGGGACTTGCTAACGCCCGCGTGGAGATCACCAGTGCGCTAGTTAGCTTCGACAGGGTGTTTGAGGTGCTAGACCTTGAACCGCTGATCAAAGACGCTCCGAACGCGATAGCGCTTCCAGCAGAACCTGTGGCAGTGAAATTCGATAAGGTGAACTTCGCTTACCCCAGTGCCGAGGAAGTTTCACTAGCTTCGCTGGAAGATACTGCGGTGCTAGATAAACGCGGTGGCGAGGAGATTCTCCACGATATTTCCTTCGAGATTCAGCCCGGTCACACCGTCGCGTTGGTTGGCTCTTCCGGCGCTGGTAAATCGACCATCGCGCAGCTACTTGCACGGCTCTACGACGTGCGTGGCGGTGCTATCACGCTCAACGGACACGACCTGCGTGATATCACCCTCAAATCCCTATATGGAGAACTGGGAATGGTCACCCAAGACGGGCACCTGTTGCACGAGACCGTACGCTCTAATTTGTTGCTGGCAAACCCTGGCGCCAGCGAAGAGCAATTATGGGCGGCATTGGAAGACGCGCAGTTGCGGACCCAAATCGAGACCCTCCCGGACGGGCTTGCCACGGTGGTTGGGGAACGCGGATACCGGCTATCTGGCGGAGAACGCCAACGCATGACGATCGCCCGGATGATTCTGGCCAATCCGGGGCTGGTCATTCTCGACGAAGCAACTGCGGCTTTGGATTCACGCAGCGAACTTGCTGTGCAACTGGCGCTGTCCCAAGCGCTGGAAAACCGCACGGCATTGGTCATTGCCCATCGGCTTTCAACGATCCGGCAAGCGGATCAAATCTTGGTGATCGACGGTGGACGAATCGTTGAACGTGGAACGCATCAGAGCTTGCTAAGCAAACAAGGCGCGTACTCAAAGTTCTATGAAACTCAGTTCAATTCGGTCCAGGAACCGGATCGTAACTAAAGCAGTTTTTGCGCCATGCTCCTGCGCTATGCGGAACTCGTGGCGATACCAGAGAGCCGGCCGCGGACACCATTGAAAATAGTTCGAGGTCGGCCCTCATAGCCACGTGACAAACTTTTCTGCATATCTGCTCATTAGTGGGGTGCGTTTCTCCGAGCAAGAAGGGTAGGCAATACGTGCTGGCGTAATAGTGGGGCGATGTCATCACGCAATAGGGCTTCGTGGGGGTGGATCCACATTAGCTCTTCGAGTTCGGCTAGTGGTTTGGGGGAACCGTTAAATCTTGCGCCGAACAAATAGGCTTGTATCGAGGTGTCTGCTTCGTTGGCCGCCGGTCCAAGCCATTGGCCGTACTCTGCAAAGTCTTTTTCCTCGAACTTCACTCCTAATTCCTCATGTACCTCGCGCATCACGGTCTCTAAGGGTGTCTCGCCCTTTTCTGGTTTTCCGCCGGGTTGCATGAATTTTGAAGTCCCACGCTTCCGAACAAGAAGAATTTGTCCCTGATCGTTGATTAAACACGCTGCCGAGATAGTTAAATTTTTCATCACCAAAACACAATATCGCGTGTGAAAACTCGTGACGAATGGTAACGTGCATTATTGGATCTCCAACGTTTTTAGTTGAGTAACGTCGTGATTAGAGAACTCGCAGTTTCAGATCGTACGACGACGTCTTGGCCGGATGTTGGAATAGAGAGATCGATCCATCAAATTTATAGATCTATGGAGCTTTAATGCGACGGGGAACAAACTTAGGCCGCCTTGGCGATTTTAACCAGGCGGTTATCCTTGAGTCCATCCGACGAGCCCCGGACGGCATCAGCCGTGTGGAGCTCGCAGGTTCGACTGGACTTTCACCACAGACAATTTCAAACGTCGTGCGTCGTCTTCTTGACGATGGCATCGTTCGCGAAGACCGAACCATTGTGTCCGGTCCAGGTAAGCCGAGAACCGTTCTGGAGCTAGAGGGAAACCGATTAGTGTCCATCGGCATCCATCTTGACCCAAGCGTGCTGACCTTCGTGGCCATGAACCTGCGCGGCGAAGTATTGCGTGAGCGCAGTATCGATGTACCGAATCTCGAAGTAGCCACGGAGACCATCCAGCTGATGGCAGACACGGTCAAGGAATTGATTTCCGAGATTCGCGTGCCGAAAAAGCACATCGTCGGTGTCGGCATTGCCGTACCCGGACCGGTTAACGTCGAAGACGGTGTGGTGCTCAACCCACCGCTGCTCGATGGCTGGGCAGATGTAGAGCTGGTCAACCCACTACGTAAGCTGCTGCGCTTGCAGGTAATCATCGAAAAGGACACCATCGCATCTGCGGTCGGTGAGCTTTGGCAGTCCAAGGAAGAGAAATCAGATGATTTCGTCTTCGTATACTGCGGCCACGGCTTCGGTGCAGGTATCGTGATCGACGGCGAAGTCCACCACGGTTCGAGCAACAACGCTGGTGAAATTGGGCATTACTCCACCGGACGCAAGGCCGTCGCATGCGAAGAGTGCGGTGCCGACGATTGCTTGGCTGCAGGCACCTCCTACGAGTTCATGGCTGCCCAGGCTAAGGAACGCGGGCTGGAACTGCCGGCCTATGAAATCATGGGCCCGGAGCAGCGCTCCGAGGGTATCAACCGTCTGACCGAACTTGCGCTGGAAGGCAACGCCGTCGCCAAGGAACTGATCATTGAATCGATGATTCGGGTGGGTGAAGTCGCCGGACAGCTGGCCAATGCGCTGGACGTCCGCGAGATCGTCTTCGGCGGTCCACAGTGGGACAAGGTTCGCGAGCTCGTCGCTGATGAAGTCGATGAAGCCGTTCAGCGTCGCTTCGGGCTACGTGCAGTCCACGAGGTCGGTACCCGCACCTCGAGCCTTGGCTCGCAGGTTGGCGCCATCGGTGGCGCGTGCGTCGTCATGGATGCCTCGCTCTCGCCGAAGGCTACCGCACTGCTACTGCGGTAAGTCGTTCGACATGATCAATATAAAGTTGAGGTCCCGCTCCGGTAGAAGCGGGACCTCAACTTTTTATTGGTGCCCCTGGCCGGAATCGAACCGACGGCCTACCCTTTAGGAGAGGGTCGCTCTATCCTACTGAGCTACAGGGGCGCAGGCGCTAGGCGCGCCATCAACACTATCCTACTAGGAAGTTGATGATGAATTTGTCAGGATGAATGCTGTCGAATCTCAGCCATTTTCTTAATCATCGCTTTGTTCGCACGACGAGCCGCCAAGCCAAAGACTAGCGCGGCCGTGATGAAAAGCGTGGCCCACCGGATCGTGGTCAGGATTGAAGCGAGCACGACGGTGCTTTCGTTGAGTTCCGCGCCGAAGAGCGAATCAATGGCAAAGTTCTCCCACAAGTCGGTCACCGCAAACAGCAAGGGTGCCAGCCACGCCAGCCAACGCATCTGACGGTTGGGAATCCAGCGAATGAAGATCAGCATGGAAAACAGCCCGGTCAGCAACGGGAACAGCAGTCCGGCGGTCTTGTGAAGGTAATTTAGCTGTCCGGTGGCATCCGAATCCATGGCTGCACGTAGCGCTTCGATATCCGAAACCGTGTAGCCGAAGACGCGCTGATCTGGCATGGATAACCCGTTACTGAGGTCGGTCATCTGGTGCATCGTGAGCAGGTGGTAGTACACAAAGAGGAACACGCACGTGACCAACCCTGCCGAGATCAACAGCATCGGATTGGAAGTAGATTCACGTTGTTGCGCAGAATCCCGCAGTCCTTGACCGAGCTTCTTGGCCTGCTCATCCTGGAAATGCGCTGGCTTGCGATACTCTTTGCTTTTCTTAACGTTCTTTGCCATACCTTCCATTATGCCGGGTAGGTCTGCGAAACCGTCGCAGAGCCCACGTAGACTGGCATTACCATGGATTTCCTTAACGATGACTTCGCCGCGGAGCCGGCACAGCGCACTTTACCGACGCCCGAAGAACTGTTGCTGGGGATGAACGAACAGCAAGACAAGGCAGTTCGTTATCACGGCGGCCCGCTCTTGATCATTGCTGGTGCTGGTTCTGGTAAGACCCGCGTGCTGACTCATCGCATTGCGTATTTGCTAGCTACCGGACGGGCCCGACCGCACGAAATTCTTGCTATCACCTTCACCAACAAAGCCGCTGCGGAAATGCGTGAGCGCGCTTCAGAACTGATCGGTGAAGATCAGGCAAAAAAGATGTGGATCTCCACCTTCCACTCCTCCTGCGTACGCATTCTGCGCCGTGAGGCTGCAACTATCGGTTTGAAGTCGAACTTCTCGATCTATGATTCGGCCGACTCCCTGCGCTTGATTACGCTTATTGCCAAGGGGTTGGATATTGATCCGAAGCGGTTCACGCCCAAGGCCATCGCCCACAAGATCTCGTCGTTGAAGAACGAACTTATCGACGAAGAAGATTTCGCCTCCACCATGAACACCAATGATCCATTCGCGCGGTCCGTGGCAGAGGTCTATCGAGGCTATACCCGACGGCTGCGCGCGGCGAATGCGATGGACTTTGACGACCTGATTGGGCAGGTCGTTTACATGTTTCGGGCCTTCCCAGCGGTGGCGGACAACTATCGCCGTCGCTTCCGCCACGTGTTGATTGACGAGTATCAGGATACGAACCACGCGCAGTACTCCTTAGTCCGAGAATTAACCGGACCCGATGGGCTGACCCGGCCGGGAGAACTAACGGTAGTCGGCGACTCTGATCAGTCGATTTATGCGTTTCGTGGAGCGGATATTCGCAATATTGTGGAATTCGAAAAGGATTACGCAGACGCCGCGACGATCAAACTCGAACAGAACTACCGTTCCACCCAGAACATCCTCTCGGCAGCGAACGAAGTGATCAAACGCAACCCGGACCGCAACGACAAACGCCTTTGGACGGCCAGCGGGGACGGCGACCAGATCACCGGTTACGTGGGAGAATCCGAGGGGGACGAGGCGCGCTGGATCGCGGAGGAGATCCTTCGGCTCAATGGCGAAGAAGACGTGCGACCGGGCGATGTAGCCATTTTCTATCGCACCAACGCACAGTCCCGAGCGCTCGAAGAGCAGCTCATGCGCGTTGATTTAAAGTACCGGGTGGTTGGCGGCACCCGATTCTACGACCGCAAGGAAATCAAAGATGCGCTGTCTTATTTGCGAGCCTTGGTGAATCCCGAAGACGACATTAACGTTCGCCGCATCCTCAACGAGCCCAAACGCGGCATCGGCGACCGAGCCGAAGGAGCGGTAGCAGCGCTAGCCGAACGCGACCGGATCTCATTTATGGAAGCGTTGCGCCGTTCCGATGAAGCCCCAGGTCTAGGCACTCGTGGCATCAAGATGACCGCAGCTTTTGTGTCCTTGATGGACGATTTGAAGACTGTTGCAGAAGGCTCCGGCCCGGCCGAAGCGCTGGAAGCGGTACTGGAGCAGACCGGATACCTCGAAGTTCTTCGAGCGTCGAGTGATCCGCAGGATGAGTCCCGGGTAGAAAACCTTGCTGAGCTCGTTGCGGTGGTCCGCGACTATGTGATTGATGAGCCGGAGGGGGGCCTGGAAGGGTTCTTGGAGCGCGTGGCGTTGGTGGCCGACGCAGATCAGATTCCCGAGGCGCCTACAGATAGCGAAGGCGCAGAAATGGCGGCTCGTGAAGGTGTGGTCACGCTAATGACGCTGCACACCGCGAAAGGGCTGGAATTCCCGGTGGTGTTCCTGACCGGCATGGAACACGGAGTCTTTCCGCACCAGCGTTCCATGACGGACGAGAAGGAATTGGCCGAGGAACGACGTTTAGCGTATGTGGGGCTTACTCGGGCTAGGGAACGGTTGTACCTGACGCGAGCCGAACAGCGTAGCTTGTGGGGACAGTCGCAATATAACCCTGCGAGTCAGTTTCTCGACGAAATTCCTTCCCACCTGTTGGACTGGAAGCGGGAAGGAGGCACGCCTTCGGGGTGGGGTGCGAGTAACGGAACGGTGAATTTCGCCACGAGTCGGTATGACCGTGGATCTCATTGGGGTGCCGGCAATGCTTCGAATTTTGCATCTCGTGGGCATAACGCAGCTCCGGTGGCCAAGCAGCGCGTGCAGCAGAACAAAGAAATTGTCATTCCAAAGGTTGGCCAAAACGTGAAACATTCTGGCTTTGGCTTGGGCGTTGTTATCGCGATCGAAGGTGTCGGTGATAAGACGGTTGCAAAAGTGCAATTTGCTGACTCGGAAAAACGGCTCCTATTGCGTTACGCGCCATTAGAAATGGTTGACTAACCGGAGATTCTTTGGCGCGCGCTTTGAGGTTTCTTGAAACCGTCGACAGGCTGCCCAACGGTTCTCTACAGCCTGTAAAAGTGGGAAGTTTGTAAAAGTAGGGATAGTCTGAGAGGTGCGCACGGCTACGGCGCCGTATGACTGCCGATAGTTACGTTGCGCTCTCTAGGGCGTGGCATGGATTTCGATTTATGGCCATGCCGCGAGTCAGCATGAACTTCGAACGAAGGACACAAACCCGTGGACCTGTATGAGTACCAGGCGCGCGATCTATTCGAGGCACACGGGGTTCCCGTGCTTGCCGGTATCGTCGCTTACACCCCGGAAGAAGCCAAGGCCGCAGCTGAGAAGATTGGCGGCGTTGTAGTAGTTAAGGCTCAGGTCAAGGTTGGTGGCCGCGGTAAGGCTGGCGGCGTTAAGGTTGCCAAGACCGCAGATGAGGCTTTCGAGCACGCTTCCAACATTCTCGGTATGGACATCAAGGGCCACACCGTCAACAAGGTCATGATCGCCCAGGGCGCCGACATTGCCGAGGAATTCTACTTCTCGGTACTGTTGGACCGTGCAAACCGTAACTACCTGGCCATGTGCTCGGTAGAAGGTGGCATGGAAATCGAGGTGCTCGCAGTCGAGCGTCCGGACGCACTGGCAAAGGTTTCCATTGACCCATTGGTAGGCATCGATGCTGCCAAGGCTGCTGAGATCGTCGCCGAGGCCAATTTCCCTGAAGAACTGCGCGCAAAGGTCGCAGATACCATCCAGAAGCTCTGGGTAGTTTTCAAGGAAGAAGACGCCACCCTCGTTGAGGTGAACCCACTGGTGAAGACCGGTGCCGGTGACATCGTTGCACTGGATGGCAAGGTTTCCCTTGACGAGAACGCTTCCGAGGTTCGCCACCCAGCTCACGAAGAGCTTGAGGACAAGGGCGCAGCCGACCCGCTGGAAGCAAAGGCAAAAGACGCAGGCCTGAACTACGTCAAGTTGGACGGCGAAGTAGGCATCATCGGCAACGGTGCAGGTCTAGTCATGTCCACCTTGGACGTTGTGGCCTATGCTGGCGAAAATCACGGCAACGTGAAGCCAGCTAACTTCCTAGACATCGGCGGTGGAGCCTCTGCCGAGGTCATGGCCAACGGCCTGGACGTCATCCTGAACGACCCCCAGGTCAAATCAGTCTTCGTGAATGTCTTCGGTGGCATCACCGCGTGTGACGCAGTCGCAAACGGCATCGTTGGCGCGCTGAACACTTTGGGCGATTCCGCCAACAAGCCTCTGGTTGTTCGCCTCGATGGCAACAACGTTGAAGAGGGTCGTCGTATCCTGGCCGATGCCAACCACCCATTGGTGACCCTGGCAGCAACCATGGATGAGGGCGCCGATAAGGCTGCCGAGCTCGCCAACGCAGCGAAGTAAGAGGGATAAGCGAACAATGAGCATTTACCTGAACAAGGACTCCAAGGTCATCGTCCAGGGCATCACCGGCGGCGAAGGCACCAAGCACACCGCCCTGATGCTCAAGGCTGGCACCAACATTGTCGGCGGCGTCAACGCCCGCAAGGCTGGCACCACCGTCACCCACGGTGACCAGGACATCAAGGTATACGGCACCGTGGCTGAGGCCAAGGCCGAGACCGGCGCAGACGTATCGATCGTCTTCGTGCCACCTAAGTTCACCAAGGACGCCGTCGTTGAAGCTATCGAGGCCGAGGTTGGCCTCGTCGTAGTCATCACCGAAGGTGTTCCAGTGCAGGACTCGGCCGAGTTCTGGGCGCTGGCGCAGTCGAAGGTTGACGCCGACGGAAACCAGATCACCCGGATCATCGGCCCTAACTGCCCAGGCATCATCACCCCAGGTGAAGCACTGGTCGGCATTACCCCGAACAACATCACCAAGAAGGGCCCAATCGGCTTGGTATCCAAGTCCGGCACCCTGACTTACCAGATGATGTTCGAACTGCGTGACCTGGGCTTCTCCACCGCCATCGGCATCGGCGGTGACCCAGTCATCGGTACCACCCATATCGACGCCCTGGCCGCTTTCGAAGCTGACCCAGAGACCAAGGCCATCGTGATGATCGGCGAGATCGGCGGCGACGCTGAAGAGCGCGCAGCCGACTACATCAAGGCCAACGTCACCAAGCCAGTTGTTGGCTACGTGGCTGGCTTCACCGCTCCTGAGGGCAAGACCATGGGCCACGCTGGCGCCATCGTCTCCGGCTCGGCAGGTACCGCTCAGGCCAAGAAGGAAGCTCTCGAAGCTGCTGGTGTGAAGGTAGGCAAGACTCCTTCGGAGGCTGCCGTCCTGTTGCGCGAAGTTTTCGCGGCTCTCTAAGCCTTAGGAAATTCGCAGACGCGAAAAAGCCCCATGGCATCGGTTTTCGATTCCGTGGGGCTTTACCTGTACTCGGACTATGTCCTAGCCGCGTAGGCCAGCAGCTGCGTCCGTGTCGACCCTCAAGAACGAGGAGCCGATGACCGCGAAAGCACCAGGTATCAATAGCATCCGGTGTTTTGGGTTATAGAAAATTTCCTCGAGCGGCGAAGCGATAACTCGCCGGACCTTTTCCAAGAGCCGCTCATTGTCCAGAGACAGACGCTCCTGCTCGGTTTCAATCACCACACGATCTCGTTCAGTGCTCACCGATGCGCTCATCCAGTCGTCACTCGGTGTACTCAGAGTCTCCGATTTAATCAGGGACACGGTTATAACCGCCTTCATCTTGCGTTGTGCCACCGGAGAAGACCTCCGGGGCTTGCCTCTTTGCCTGCGCTCAGTGTGGCAGAGAACACGCAACTAGACATATTGAATATAGCGCGATTCGCTGGTAAAAGCCCGTCAAACAGCGCAGATGTAATAAAGCTGTTATTCGAGCAGCCCGCGAATATCCTGAGCCGTCAAAGCCTTGGAGAATCCATCGGCTTCGTCCATAACCGTGGAGATCAGCTTCCGCTTGGACTCTTGGAGAGCAACAACCTTTTCTTCGATGGTGCCCTGGGCAATCATCCGGTAAACCATCACCTGGCGGGTTTGCCCGATTCGGTGGGTGCGGTCGATCGCCTGCGCTTCTACGGCAGGATTCCACCAAGGATCAAGTAAGAAGCAGTAGTCAGCTTCGGTCAAGTTCAAGCCAAAACCGCCGGCCTTCAACGAGATCAGGAACAGCGGTGCCTCCCCGTCCTTGAACTGCTCAATGACCTTCGCACGGTTGCGTGTGTTGCCGTCCAGATACACGTACGGAATACCTCGTGCTTCCAACTTTGCCGCAAGGACCTTTAAGTAGGAAGTGAATTGCGAGAATACCAAGGCTCGGTGCTGTTCGCTAAGCACATCCTCAAGCTGTTCGAAGAGTGCTTCCAACTTAGAGCCCGGGATCTCGGCAAGTTCCGGGTCAACCAGCGAAGGTTCCAATGCAAGCATGCGCAGATGGGTCAGCGACTGGAAAATCGTAAAGCGGTTGCGGTCCAGATCCTCAACAAGGTGCAAGATCTTCTGCCGCTCACGGTTCAGATGCGTGTCGTACACATGCTGGTGCTCTTCGCTCAGACGCACCAAGACCTGCTGTTCTTGCTTGGCGGGGAGATCCAAGACGACAGATTCCTTGGTGCGGCGCAGCATGAAAGGTTTCACGCGGCGCTGCAGCAACTTCAGGGTTTCCTTATCGCCTAGCACCTCAATGGGGCGGGCAAACTGGCGGTTGAACCGGCTGGTATTCATGAACAGCGATGGAGAAGTCAACGAAAGCAGCGCGCCGAGCTCGGCGAGGTTGTTCTCCATTGGCGTGCCGGTGACCGCCAGCTTGAAGTTCGTCTGGATATTCACCGCGCTGCGATGGGCCTTGGTCGAACGATTCTTCACGAATTGAGCCTCGTCCAGGATCAGGCCAGCGAATCGCTGGGATTCGTACATCTCATCGTTGAGCCGGAGCAGCGTGTAGGTGGTCAGGATGACGTCATAGTTGGCCACTAGTTCGTTCAGCTCGCGTTCGGAACCGAGGGTACCTTCAACGGTGATCACGCTCAGGCTCGGAGCGAACCGTTTGATCTCCATCTCCCAGTTGGAAACAACGGAGCTTGGAGCAACGACGAGGAAGGGAGCACTGTTCCGCTGAGCGGCCGGCAGCTGCGCCACATGCTTCGGGTCATCCCAGAGTTTGCGTGCGTGAAGCATTAACGCGATGGTTTGCAGGGTTTTTCCCAGTCCCATGTCGTCGGCAAGAATGCCGCCAAAACCGCCTCGGTACAGGCGCGCAAGCCATTGATAGCCCTCGATCTGATACGGGCGCAAGGTGGCATTGAGCGTATCGGGCACATCGGCCTCTTCACCTTCGGCCACACGCAGGAGCGAACGCATGCGCCCGATAAATAGGTCGGCGCCTTCGATTCCCTCGGCAAGCTCATCAAATTCATCGAAGAGCGAGACCTGGAAGACCGAGAGCTTCAGGTCGGCATCCTTGGGTTTGTCATTCAGCGCCTGAGCCTCATCGACCAGCGACTTCAGCTTGGCAAATAACGGGTGGTCCAGTGAGAACCAGGTGTTATCCGGAAGCTTGACCTTCATGGCACCGCTGGTGAGCGCCTCGAGAATGGTGGAGAACGGTACTTCATGGTCGCCTACGGCGATCAGCAAGCCCAAATCAAGCCAGTCGTTGCGTTCGTGGCTCACCGCGTTGATCTTCAGCCGTGGAAGTTCACGTAGCTGACGGTAAACCGGGCGGATGCCTTCTTCGGTGATCTTCATGACGGACAGGCCATGCAGGGCCGGCAGCAGCTCCGAAACAAATACAATCATATGCTCACCGGAGAAGAACTTCGAGTCCAGGTCGTGGTTGCTGGTGCCTGTGTGTCGCTCGAAGACGTCATTGACCGTGCTGCGCAAGGAATCTTCGGCCTGGGCGTCATAGACCTCGCGGTCGTTGGGCACTCCCGGGTAATGGATCTGGAAATCAATGGTGGCAGATTCCTTGATGCTGCCATCTTCCTTTTCCTCACGCATGAATTTCACCTCGGCGTGGACCATCGGCGGGGCAAGTGCGGGAAGTACCAGATCCTTGCTTATGCTGCGCAGATTGAAACGGCGCGCAAGGCGCGCGTACGAACCAGCGAAAAAGTCCTGCATTTGATCTTCGGGAACCTGCAAGGGTTCGCGATTCTGAAACCAGCGGCGGTGCTGAGCGGGAACTATCTCTTGACTTGGTGCCAACCAGATTTGTTCAGGTGCTTCCAACTCAACGTAGAACCCGTGGTCCGCGATCGTTCCACTGGGAGTCTCTGCGTTGAGTGTTAGGCCCTGACCTGCAATGTTCAAATGTCCAGCCACGGTGAGCGATTTGTCCTGCCCGAGGTCGGCGAGCAGCTCAAATCGGGACTGGCGGTCAATATTCACGCTGGTCTCATTGCGGGTGCTAATCAGTTCGATGCCAAGATCTTGAGCTTCGCCAAGCATTGGCCAGAGCAGATCCGAGGCATACTCATCGAGGAACAACCAGTCTTCGTCGACCTTAAACTGCAGCTGAGTGTTGCTTCGTGCTAGCGCAGCAAAACGGGTGAACCAATGGTGCTGATTGCGCAGCATATTCCAGCCGTAGGTCTTGAACGCAATGGTAGTCCAGCGCAGCTGTCCACGAACCCAGCGTCCCTCGGAATTGCGCACCATGGGGCGAACACCCAAACGGAAGCGTTTGTTGCGCGTCGGGTGGGGGACCGCTCCCGAAGGCATCCACTGCTGTTGCTGGGAGGTATTTTTCGAATCAAAGACCATGAATTGCAAGGCCATGGCCACGACCGGGTCATTTGGTGACCCTAATAGTCCGTCTGCGGGCCCCGGCTCGGGTTCTTCAAACCAGGTGTTCACTTGCTGGGACCAAGCGGTAACGGTCTTTTGCTCTTGAACGACCGCCGGGCGGGGCAGCTTGGCGATCTTATTGGCGGTGAGCGACAGCGCCGCGATATGCGGGCAGATCGAGCCTTTGTCGCAGCTGCAGTCCGAAGCGTCGATGGACCAGCCCGAAGCGCTGCGAATCACCGTGAGAGTGGGGGAGAACATCTGACCATCTTCGAGGACGGTACCCGAGATGACACTCGCAGTTTCATCAAAGGCGACGTCAGTCACTGATTCGTCGTTCTTGGCAAGTTGTTGCCCGAAGAAGAATGGAACGTCACCCAAGTACGCCAGTAGGTGCCTTGCGTCAATGAGTGGTGGCACAGAATCAGTCATCCTCTCATCGTTTCACGTTCGGGGCGTAGGTGAAAGTTGAGGACGCTAACTGTGAATAATCACTTGTGTTCAAGGTAGCGTAGATGCATGTCTCATGTGTGGCCTTATCTCCCCGCCAGAGCGGTCAATGTCACCACAATGGTTGAGTTCGACAGGCTGGCAGCCGAAGCCATCGAAACTCAAGCATCGCTTGCCCGAAACTGGCGCGTTCATCGGGTTGATCTTCGAACCAGGGACTCGGTTTTAAGCGCTCTGGACCTTGCCAACTGTCTTTTTATTGATTGCGTCTATTCCGATGCCGGACGTTCGCTCGTAGAAGCAACCGGCGGGCTATGCATGAGTACCGGAACGCAGCTGCCGTTCAATATTTATGAACGTGGGCTCTACTCCCCGCTAGAGCTCTATGCGGGGATCAAAGAAGCCCCCTACTCGCAGGTGCCCGACGCGCAGATCTATACCTATTCGCAAGCGAATTCTCCGGCTGAGTTTTCGCCCGATGACAGCACAATGGCAACGACTTTGCATGATCACCATATTGGTCAGGCGATGTTGAGCGCTGTTTACGATGGGGTATTTGCCAAGACGCCCATGATCGGGATCATGGGCGGGCACGCGGTAGCACGTGGCACGCAAGAATTCGCCGATGCAGTGCGGCTCGGTGCGATGCTAACCGGCCAAGGCTATTCGATTGTTACCGGTGGGGGACCAGGGGCCATGGAAGCGGCAAACGCCGGCGCGTGGCTTGCAGACTATGACAAAACGGCTACCGGCAGAGCCGTGGATATCCTCGCACAAGCTCCAGACGCGATCCGTCATCGGACTGCCTGGGCGCGTGCAGCATTGCGAGTGCGTGAAGAATACCCCAGCACGAGAAATTCAATGGGAGTGCCCACCTGGTTTTACGGCCATGAGCCACCAAACCTGTTTGCCACGCATATAGCAAAGTTTTTCACGAACTCGATTCGCGAAGCCATCCTGCTCGAACAGGCAAACGGCGGAATCATTGTGCTTCCCGGTGCTGCCGGGACAGTCCAGGAAATATTCCAAGACGCCTGCGAAAACTACTACGCGACCGGCGCTCGCGTCGCTCCCATTGTGTTGGTGGGCCGCGAGCATTGGACACGGAAGCTACCGGTCTGGCCTTTGCTGCAGGCGCTTGCCGCCGGGAGGGCCATGGAAAGCAGAATAGCTTTGGTGGACACCGTGCAAGAAGCCGTCGAATTCATTAAAACAATGACTCCATTGCGGCGCCGCACGCGGTTCTAACAACGATAGTGGCCGGTGCCTCAAGCTGTGTCATGTTGGGGCAACGGCCAGCAGTCTGCTTTTGGAGCTAAGCCACGGTGGTGCCGAAAAGCAAGCCCAAGCAGTAGGTTACAGCGGCCGCACCCAAGCCAATGGCCAGCTGACGCACGCCACGTTTGAGCGGGGACGCACCGGATAGCAGGCCAACGACGCCGCCGGTGAGCAGCAACGCGATGCTGACCAAAGCGACCGCCACGCTCACCGCAGCTAGCCCGGTGAGCCCAAAGATGTAGGGCAGGATCGGAATGACTGCGCCCGAAGCAAAGAACATGAACGAAGAAATGGCGGCTCCCGGTGCCGAACCAAGCTCCTCATGTTCGCGTTCCAGTTCCGCGCTGCGAACTTCTGGATGGAGTGAGAAGGAGGGGTTGCAATCGCAGGTAAACAGCCCCATGCGTTCTGCCGCGCGGTGTTCGGCGTCCTCATTGTTCATGCCACGTGCTTTGTAGATCAACACCAATTCATTGGCGTCAAGATCGAGGTCACGGGCGGCAGAAAGCGTGACTTGGGTAGGGCGCGACGCGGTGAGAAGCTCACGTTGGGAACGGACTGACACGAATTCCCCGGCAGCCATGGACAGCGCGCCGGCCAGCAGGCCGGCAATTCCGGAGAAGAGCACGAGGGACGAGGCCACACCGGTGGCGCCGATGCCCATGACCAAGGCCAGATTCGAAACGAGCCCGTCATTTGCGCCGAACACCGCGGCTCGGAAGTTGCCGGACAGCCGGGATCTGCCGGCCGTAGCCAAAGCACGGATGACTTCCTCATGCACTTGCTCATCCGCGGCCATTTGCGGCGCGGCATCCTGATCGGTGGCGTAAGGAGAGTTGCCTTCGGCACGCTGGGCCAGCGCCAAGACAAACACCGAACCGAAATGCCGGGCCATGAAACGCAACATGGTGCGCCGCATCGACGGACGGACCGGGCGCACGTGTTCACCGAGCTTAGCGCGCCAGTAATTTTCGTGGCGTTCTTCCGCTTCGGCTAGCCCACGGAGAATCTGGCGTTCTTGTCCGGTGCGCTTTTCGGCCAGTTCACGGTAGATCGCACCTTCGGCGACCTCATCGGCCATGTACTGGCGCCAGCGGCGGATCTGCGCCTTGGATGGTTCGGGAATTGAGGTTGGGGCCATCACGGGGATGAGTCTCCTGCGGCAGAATTGGATCATTCACGGGCAGATGATCCGGGTTAGGTTCAACCCCCTAGTTTAGTGAGTGAGTCGAGCACTGGGAATTTGGCAAGACTAAATACCTTAGCGGCGCCAGGGTTTTGCCCTCGGGCTGCCACGAATACCGAAAGTTCCTCGCGCTGCCTGTCGAAGCTCGGCGGACCCACGGTTCTGGCTAGCAATCGGGTGAGCAGGTGCGGGTCGGTGACGTAGTAGCTGACCCAGACTCCGCGAAGCGGAAACTGCACCTGGCCGGTTTGCAGGTCAATAATGGGAAGGACGTTTGAAGCCATAACTATCGTGGACCCTTAAAAGAGCTCTTGCCCGTAGCCGGTTGGAGTACGGACCGCTTCTTCATCCGAACCACCCATGAACCTGGGGTTGGTGTGCGGCCAGTCGGAGCTTGGCGCCGCATCTCGTGAAGCAACACCACGATGCTACACCCGTGGGCTGTCCGGATGCGTAGTGAGACGTCATACTCGGCTCTCGCGGGCCTCATGGGAAGCAGAGCCGAGCACCGGGAGGTGCACGGACCGCGCCCACAAGAACCCTGCGCTTGGCGCAGGCGAAGGTCGCCGGGCGGGGATCTGGACATCGGGCACTACCGGTGGCTGGCCCGGTGACCGATCTCCGGCAAGTGGCTCCCCTCCCGACCCGCCGTCGATGCCGCCAGGCCTGCCCGAGCCGCGCGGGAGTATCGCTGCGCAATATGCCGCTCAGGTCCAACGCCTCTGGTCCGTTGGGACCAACGCCAGGCTACGGACCGGCAGTTTCACCAGGTGGTGCTCCTAGTCGCTGGGCTCGGTCAGGGCCATCCGAGCTAGCGCGAGCCTATGCGGCCTGTTAGAGGCGGTGCCCTGCCAGAGCTATGAGCAAGATTTGGCGAAGAATCGTTGTTAGGACTGCTCGGCGATTCGCTGCAGCGAGGAGCGTTGTTCCTTCCATTGCTCAGCGCTGAATCCAGGGATATTTCTCGCCTGTTCGCGCAGTCCTACCTGTCCGTCGAGAAGCTCTCGAACGATATCGAGATGCCCGGCATGCCGGGAGGTCTCCGCGATCATATGAACAATAAGATGCTCCACGGTGGTATGCCGATGCACGGACCACCAGGGGACCTCTGCCGGGGATTCTAAGTTCAATTCGTCAAGCGCGTGTTCGGCAAATGCGATGGATTTTCGGTACAACGCGAGAACATCTTCTACCGAGAAGCTGGCCGGAGGCAGGAAGTCGATCTGCGGTTCATCGCTTTGCAGTAGTTGAAGCACATGCCGATCGTTGGGCACACGACCTAGGCACTCGCCGAAATAACCGTATTCGGTGATTGCTAGGTGGTAGATGACACCAAGCATGTGGGTTCCGGTATCCGTCATGGGGCGGCGGGCCAACTCCTCGGAGAGTCCCTGGCACTTCCAGAGCACGGTGTTGCGGGCCTCGTTCAAGTAGGTCCGAAGCCTCTTGGAGGACGGATTGCCAGCGGTATCCATGTGCCGAGTCTAGTTTCTTGGCGATTGAATAAACAGCGCCGGCGCATTGAGGGATTGGTTGCTGACTTCAGGACTGAAGCGTGAGCTCGGCGCAGTTCTCGTTGCCTATTGGTAAACTGACGCAGTGTAGGAACCTGAACCGGATTGGTTTAGCGGAATTGTAGGCCGGGTGCTGCCAATCTAGGGCTGCGCCGGTGTCAAAATGGTGGGAGAGCATGAAAACACTGCCCGTAGAGCCCACCGGCTCGTCGATTAATATCGGTGCCCGTTTGCGTGGGGTACGCCAAACCCGACGAATGACCATCGACCAGGTGGCTGAAATGTCCGGACTGACCAAGGGGTTCTTGTCTCGCGTGGAGCGAGACTTGACTAGCCCGTCGGTATCGACATTGCTTAGGCTCTGCGAAGTATTGGGCTTAGAAGTCGGGCAGCTCTTCTCTGTACCTGAAACCAAATTGGTCAGGTTGGAGCACGCACCGCGAATCGCCTTGGGCGGTCAGGGGATCACCGAACAGCTGGTCACTCCCCGCGCCGAGACCCGGGTGCAGATGATTAGGGCAGAGGTCGCGCCGCAGGGCTCGGGGGAGGCCGAGCTGTATTCGGTGGATTGCAAGGTGGAAGTTCTGCACGTGATTTCCGGAGAATTTACCTTGGTTCTGCCCGAGGACCGCATTGAACTGCAAGCGGGCGATACGGTAACCTTCCCGGGCCGTGAGCCGCACAGTTGGGAAAATACTTCGGACCGGACCGCCGTAGTGACCTGGACGCTGTTGCTCTGACCAAAACCGCATTGCGCTTTTGAAGGGCTTGCGCGTTTTCCGTCCGTGCCGGGTTTCGGCCGGGCAAAGCCCAAAGCGTATCCTTGACATAGCGTCAACAACTTTTCTCGACGCCGATAAATAACCGAAGGGAGCTCCGTGACGGAAAGCGAGCCACGGGCTGAACTGGTCGAACTGCGCTCCGCGAGCTGGTGGATGTCTGCAATTCTCGGTGTCTTAATTGGTGTGACCATGACATTGATCCGCACTCAACGTTATTTTTTCATCGCCGGGGCGGCGATTCTGGCGGGGGTCATCCTGGTCATCGGCTTACGCACTATTCACCGCCGTTCTCAATACCCGCAGATGGCACAGGCGAAAACCTCTTGGGTATATGCGGTGTGGACGCTGGTGCTACTAGTGCTTGCGGGGCCTGTCCAGCTGGTTTACGTGGCGGATGAACTCGACGAGATTGCAATTAAGTCCTTCGTGCTTTCGGCAGGTTTCTGTTTTGGGTTCCATGAGGTGGACCGGGCATTGGTAGCGAGCAGCAAGAAGTCCTTCGAAAGCTAGCTGCTGAACTACACGCACGCATTGGAAGGGTGAAATGTCTACCGAAAACCTTGCGGTCGGCATAGACATCGGCGGGACGAAGATCGCCGGCGGCGTGGTCGATGGCCACGGCCGGATTCTTCGCCGGAGCTTCCGCCCTACTCCGGGCCGGAGCGCAGCATTGACCGAAGATTCTATTGCCGAGGTAGTCAGCGAGCTCAGCGACGGGGATACTCATATGCCCGTGGGTGTCGGGGCCGCCGGCTGGATTAACCGAAGTGGTTCGCATGTCCTCTTCTCCCCGCATCTTGCATGGCGTGATGAGCCGGTGCGTGAACGCCTCGAATCGAAGATGAACCGCAAGGTCGTCCTGAATAATGATGCCGACGCCGCGGGGTGGGCCGAGCATCGTTTCGGGGCGGCACGAGGCGAGGAGCTGAGCGTCTGCCTGACCCTTGGCACGGGTATCGGCGGCGCCATCATGTTCGGCAACAGTATTCTGCGCGGCAGTTTCGGCGTCGCCGGGGAGTTCGGGCACCAGACTTTGGTGGTGGACGGCCACCGTTGCCCGTGCGGAAATCGAGGGTGCTGGGAACAATACGCGTCGGCCAACGCACTGGGACGTGAAGGGGCAGAGCTTGTCCGGCTGGATTCTCCGCGGGCATATAGTTTGCGTGAAGCCTGCCAAGCGGACCCCGGCAAGGTGAGCGGAGCGATGGTGACGGCGCTGGCGGTCAATGGCGACCCTGCCTGCATGGAGCTCATCGAAGAGATGGGTCGATGGCTCGGGAGGGGAATTTCGAATCTTGCGGCTGTGCTGGATCCTGGCGTCGTGGTCATCGGCGGGGGGCTAGGGTCTGCTTCCACTTCCCTGGTCGAACAGGCGGAGGCCTCCTACCGGCAGCTGCTGCCGGGGCGAGGCTACCGGCCGTTTGCTCGCATCGTACGAGCCGAGCTTGGCTCCGATGCCGGGCTGATCGGTGCTGCGGACTTGGCCCGGTGGCACGGGTGACCCGCTGCCTGCGACTACGCGCTATTCGCTTCATCGCATTTTCATGTTCCAAATCAGAGACCTGATCCCGCAACCCAATTGGTGTTGCGGGATCGCTGTTTTAACCAGCAGAACCGGTTTTTTGTGGCTTCCTTGGTGATTGCACCTTGACGGTCAGCGCACCGATAAATAGCATGGGAGGAAACTCATGTTTCATATTAGGCAACTCTTGTCGAGTGTGCCGGGAAGAAGCGCTCATGAAAGAAGTCCGGATCGAAGAAAATGGGAACATTGGACCCATCAATGCCGCGGTAATTCCGCGCTATGCCGGAGGCGGAACCTATGCACGGCTTCCGCGGCTGGACCAAGTCCAGAAATCCGATATCAAGATCGTCGGTGTGCCTTTTGACTCCGGTGTTTCCTACCGTTCCGGCGCACGCTTTGGAGCAAACCACGTCCGTGAGTCCTCACGGTTGATCCGCCCATACAACCCGGCCACCGAGGTTTCCCCCTTCGCCTTGAGCCAGGTTTCCGACGCCGGTGACATGGCGGTCAACCCGTTCAACATCAACGAGGCCATCGAGACCATCGAGCACAATGCGCTGGAACTGACCGAAGACGGCTCAACGCTGGTGACCATCGGTGGCGACCACACCATCGCATTGCCCTTGTTGCGTGCGGCCTCGCAACGCGCTGGTGCGCCGGTAGCGATGCTGCATTTCGACGCCCACCTGGATACCTGGGACACCTACTTCGGAGCCGAATACACCCATGGAACCCCATTCCGCCGAGCGGTCGAGGAAGGCATTCTCGATACCGAGGCGATCTGCCATGTAGGAACCCGAGGCCCGCTCTACGGTAAAAAAGACCTCGAAGACGACAAACGCTTCGGGTTCGGCATCGTCACCAGCTCAGATGTCTACTATCAGGGCGCAAAAGAGATCGTTGCAAAACTTCGCGACCGCATCGGCAACCGTCCACTGTACATTTCGGTCGATATCGACGTGCTGGATCCGGCGCACGCACCGGGCACCGGCACCCCGGAAGCAGGCGGCATCACCAGCCGCGAACTGCTAGAAATCTTGCGCGGCTTGCGCGGGTTGAAAATCGTGGGAGCCGATATCGTGGAGGTGGCACCGGCATACGATCATGCGGAGCTAACCGGCGTAGCTGCCTCACATGTCACCTATGACCTGATCAGCCTGATCAGCGAATACCGCCAGCTGAACGGACAGAACAACTAATGGGCAACGAAGTACAACGTAACGGTGGAGATCTCGTCGTTGAGACGCTGACAGCGCTCGGCGCGAAAACGGTCTTCGGCATTCCAGGGCAACATGCGCTGGGGCTGTTCGACGCACTCTCACGCTCCAATCTGCAATTCATTTCTTCCCGGGTAGAAAACAACTCGGCCTTCGCCGCCGACGGCTACAGCAGGGCCACTGGAGAGGTCGGAGTGCTTTTCCTCTCTACCGGCCCGGGAGCGCTGACCGCCCTCGCCGGATTGCAGGAAGCCTATGCCACCGGCGTGCCCATGGTGGTGGTTGCGAGCCAGATTCCTTTGGATGGACTGGGCGCTCGCCGAAAAGGCATGCTGCACCAGCTCGATGACCAGAAGGCCTCGGCCGCAAACGTCACCAAGTTCCAGCAGACGGTGCACCACGCCTCGGGTATTCCCTCGGCGATCCAAGATGCCTGGGCGCAGGCGATCACCGTGCCGATGGGACCGGTCTGGATCGAGGTTCCGCAGGATGTCTTGCTGGCATCGGTGCTCATTCCTCCGGTGCATGATGCCCTTGCCGAAGCCTACGATCATCCACCACGTGTGGAATTGATCGATGAAGCGGTTCGCTGGCTTTCGGAAGCAAAGAGGCCGGTGGTTGTTGCAGGCGGAGGTGTCCGTCGTGCCCAGGCCGAAAACGAATTGCTGGAGGTGGCCGAAAAGCTCAATGCCCCGGTGCTTTGCACCCCGGGAGGCAATGGCGCATTCCCGTGGGATCACGAATTGTCATTGCAATCTTGGGTGGAGGATCGGCATGTCACCGAAGTTCTCGAAGATGCTGACGTATTGGTGGTCGTGGGCTCAGCGCTCGGCGAAGTCTCCAGCAATTATTTCTCCCTCGCACCTCGTGGGCACATAATCCAAATTGATGCCGAACCGCGCGTCCTTGAGTCAAATACGCCAGCATTGGGTATCCGAGCGGATGCCAAGGCCGCGTTGCAGTTCCTAACTTCGAAGCTTAAGGAAGTAAGCCTGCCTAACGCGCCAGATTGGCATGGGCAGAGCCCGACTCAAGTCGTCACCCAGACCTTGGCAAAGGTGCAGGCACGGCTGGCGGAGCAGGGCCTGGACCATGAACGAAGGTTCATGGCTGATATCCGCGAGGCGGTGCCCGCGAAAATGCAGACCTTCTGGGATATGACCATTGCGGCTTATTGGGGTTGGAGTTGCTGGGATTCGCGCCAGGGAGAATTCCATTCGGCGCAGGGTGCCGGTGGACTAGGTTTCGGTTTCCCCTCGGCCATTGGAGGTTCCATCGGGTTGCAGATCGAGGGAGCTACGCCCGAGCAAGCGCGAGTGCTCGCGGTCTCGGGTGATGGCTCGTCGATGTATTCCATTGCAGAATTAGCCACGGCAAAACAGCACAACGTGCCGGTCACTTGGCTGATCGTTGACGACGGTGGTTACGGAATTCTGCGTGAATACATGGAAGGGGCCTTTGGCAAGGCAACGGCCACCGAGCTGGAACGCCCGGATTTCGTTGCCTTAGCCCAGGCTTTCGGAGTTCCTGCGCGACTGGTCGAAGCAGACCAGATCGGTGACGCGTTACGCGAGTCATTCGCCGGAGAAGGCCCAAATGTCATCGTAGTTCAGACGCTCTTACGCATGTTCGCCCCGACGCATTTAGGCGAGTAAGGCATAGCTTCGGCGCCCTTCAAAGGGGGCGCCGAAGTGACTCTTGTTAGTGCGTGAAGTGGTAAACCACGCCAAACATTAATGTGGAGAAGCCCAGGCTGATGCCTATGAGCAGTGGCACCCAGTCTAGAGACTGGCTTGCCAACATCACTGCGAAGATACCGAAGAGCAACATGGCTCCGATTCCTCCGATGATCAACCCTCCGCCACCATGATGCTGCACGGCGGAATGTGCAGTTCGTTGGATACGTGGTGTCATGCACTCATGGTACGACCGAAGCCAAGCAATCTGTGGTGCACCGGATGAGAATCTGGGTATTGTCAGATTTGTTTGACTTGGCTCTGGCTTCTCAACTGATGAACCCGCGAGGCTGATCGAGCCAACGACTCGTAGTCGGCGCCTGGGCCTTGGGCGATGAAACCCTCGCAGAGATGGTCAGCGGCCACCTGCTTGCCGAAAGCCAAGCCTCGGTAACTGCCGCCGGACATTCGAATCAGGTGCGCTCCCGCGGCCACGTCCCAAGGCTTCGTATCGAACCCCACGCTTGCATCGCACCAGCCAGCGGCCACATGAGCGAGCCCGAGAGCGGCAGAAACTTTGCGCCGCACGGTGGCGAAGTCCTGAATCCACTGCCCAAAGAGCTCAAGCGCCAATGGGCCGTCCTTATGCATGGACTCGGCTCCCGGGTAATCTGTCATCAAGTTTGCGCGTGCTTGTTCAGGTCGATTGCCTGGGCTCAACAATTCCCCATTGTGATAGGCAGCCTGATAATTGGCACTGAACTGATCTCCGGAGATCGGGTCGACTATTGCTGCTGCGACCAATTCGTTGTCAATTGCCGCGGCAATTGAAATACAGAAGAACGCGACGCCGTGAACGAAATTACTGGTTCCGTCTATCGGGTCCACAATCCATTGCACTTCGGTCGGGGTAGCTATGCCTGAGTCCGCGGCTATGTCCTCTTCGCCGAGTACCCAAGACTTTGGGAAGGCCTCGCGTAGCGATTGGGTAATGATCTCTTGGCTTTGCCGGTCTATATCGGTGACGAGATCATGGGCGTTCGTTTTTTCTTCGGCTCCGACGCTTCCGCGGAACGCCTCACGAACTCGTGGTGCCGCCTTGAGCGCAGCAATCAGTGCTGCCTGACGCAGTGATTCGGCCAGAGCTTGTCGGGCGGGGGTCATCTGAGCATTCACAGTTCAACCCTATCTTGGTGTTCTAAGTGCACCTTAATCTTATTGACTGAGAACGCTGGCAGAAGAGCGAAGTCTGTAAGGAAGCATTCGGGAACCAAAGTAAGTCCGAGGCCCAACAGCGTTCAAAACCGCAGGAACTCAGGAGCATGATGGCCTGGGGTGCCGCGGTATTGGCGAACGCCGGCGCCGGAATCCGCGAGGTACGAAACCTCGTAGTGCAAAAGTGTTGCGGGGCGCTCAGCGCCCGCGTTGACAGGGGAAGATAGACTTCAAATATGAGTAGCATGCAACCGATCTCGCCCAAAGAATCGTTGACCGAGCAAGTCACCACCAAGATCCGCGCTGCTATCGTGTCCGGCGAAATGACCCCGGACAACCATTATTCGGCAATTGCTATCTCCGAAAAGCTCGGAGTTTCACGCACGCCGGTCCGCGAAGCGCTGCAGCTACTAGAAAAAGAGGGCATCGTGACCGTCGCGAAAAATCGTGGCGTGCGCGTGAACCAGATTTCGCTAGACGACATCGTGGAGGTATTTCAGGTCCGGCTGATCATCGAGCCACCTGCAGCCGCACGAGCGGTGCTCAACGCTAGCGAGGGAGACCTCGAAACGCTTCGTGAGCTACACCGTGAAATGCTTAAGGTGGGGCAGACCGGGGACGGGCGGGCAACGCTGGAGGCAGATAAAAAGTTCCACCTCTATCTGCTAGGCCTGGCAAACAACGCCAAGCTTGACGGCATCGTGGGGGAGCTGCGCAATCTGGTGCTCGCGCACGGACAGGTAACGATTCCTCAGGCAAGAACCAGCCAGGACCTGGCCGGCGATCGCGATGAATTGATGAAGTCCATCTTGGAACGCGACCCATCTGGCGCGGCTACTGCGATGCGCAACCACGTGCTTCGTACTGCGCAGATGCTCGTGACGGCTGTCTGCGCGCGGACCCCGGGACTTGAGGCCGAACGCTATTTGACGCGCTTGGATGAATTGATCTTTTAAAGCCATAAACATATAGCGGTGGTCTTGAACACCGAGGCCACTTGCCATACAGTTGCATGCAACATGTAACAACGTTTTTTCGATGACGAGAACGTAGGTAATCCGATGGCTCAACCAATGCAGGGAATCAAGGTCATTGACCTCTCCCGCATCCTCGCCGGTCCGTTATGCACCATGACATTGGCCGATTTTGGCGCCGAAGTGCTGAAAGTTGAAAGCCGAGACGGAGATGAAACCAGGGCCTGGTTGCCGCCGGTCACCGAAGACGGGGTAAGTACCTACTATTCGGCAGTGAACCGCAATAAGCAGGCAATCGTTGTAGATTTCAACAACTCCGCGGAACTAACCGAGCTGCGCGAGATCATCCGAGATGCCGACGTTGTCGTGGAAAATTTTCGTCCGGGCGTGCTCGCCAAGTTCGGCCTGGACTACGAGTCCTTGAGAGCATCGAATCCTGCGTTGGTCTACTGCTCAATTTCGGGATTTGGCGATGGGCTCGGCGCCTCGCTGCCCGGCTTCGATCTCCTGGTTCAAGCGGTCGGAGGCCTGATGAGCATCACCGGTGAGTCCGAGGGAACGCCAAGCAAGGTGGGAGTGGCGCTGGTTGATGTCCTCGCGGCACAGAACGCCACGACGGGAATACTCTTGGCGCTTCGGGAACGGGATATTAGCGGGCAGGGGCAAAATGTAGGAATCTCATTGATGACCTCCCTGCTGGCGGGATTGACTAATCAAGCTAGCAGCACCGCGGTTACCGGTAATCCGCCACCGCGTTTGGGGAACGCACATCCAAGTATTGCTCCCTATGAAACCTTCGCAACTTCTGATGGTGTCATGGTGATCGCGGTGGGAAACAACCGCCAGTTCACCGCCCTTGGCACAGAGCTGGGGCTGACCGACCTGCCGCAAGATCCACGGTTCGCAGACAATCTTTCGCGTGTGCAACACCGGCAGGAACTCAAAGACCTGATCGAAGAAGTCACCAGGCAAGGATCGGCGGCCCAGTGGACAAATCGACTCATGGAGGTCGGAGTACCTGCAGGAAAGGTTAACTCGGTTCTTGAAGCCTTGGAGTTCGCCGACGAGCTAGGACTGGAACCGGTGGTAACGATCAACGATCTAAAAACCGGACGAAGCTCCCGGCAAATTGCCAACCCGATCGTCCTGTCCCGAACTAAGCCCACATATCGGCTAGTGCCCCCGGCCTTGGGTGAACACCAGCATATCTTCCTCAGCACCACCAGCCTCTAAAGGAGACAGCTCAAATGATTGCCCCTTCACCTAACACCGCCATTGACCCAGCAGACCTGATCAATTTTGATGCACTGCTCAGCGGCGAAGAACTTGCCCTGCGGAATCAGGTCCGCTCCTTCGTGAACGAAAACATCAAACCAAACATTGCCAGCTGGTACGAAACAGCGACGTTCCCCCTGGAAATCGTTCCAGAAATGGCCAAACTCGGTCTGCTGGGCATGCACCTGCAAGGCTACGGCTGCGCAGGACGTTCGGCTGTCGAATATGGGCTTGCGGGAGCCGAGCTGGAAGCCGGCGACTCCGGACTGCGCACCTTCGTCTCGGTCCAAGGATCGCTAGCCATGAGCGCCATTTACAAACATGGTTCTGAGGAACAAAAACAAGAGTGGCTGCCACAGCTGGCCTCCGGCGAAGCAATCGGCTGCTTTGGCCTGACGGAGCCAACCGCCGGATCCGACCCGTCGAGCATGACGACCTTTGCCCGCCGCGACGGGGACGACTGGGTGATCAACGGAATGAAGCGCTGGATTGGCTTGGCAAATGTGGCAAAGGTTGCCGTCATCTGGGCGCAGACCGACGAAGGCATCCGCGGGTTCGTGGTCCCTACCGAGACCGCTGGATTCAAGGCCACACCAATCGAGCCGAAGCTATCGATGCGAGCTTCGATCCAGTGCGAGATCGAATTGACCGATGTGCGGCTGCCAGCTAGCGCGGTGCTACCGAACGTTCTCGGTCTCAAGGGCCCATTCTCCTGTCTCAACGAAGCCCGCTACGGCATTATCTGGGGCGCCATGGGAGCGGCGCGTGACTCCTTCGAGGTGGCGCTGAAGTATTCCCAGGAACGCCTGCAATTCGACAAGCCATTGGCCGGTTATCAGATGACCCAGCAGAAGCTGGTGGATATGGCTTTGGAAATCAACAAGGGCTTCCTCCTCGCCCTGCATATCGGGCGCCAGAAAGATGCAGGAACCCTCGACCTGCACCAGATATCCGTTGGCAAGCTGAACAACTGCCGCGAAGCAATCGCGATCTGCCGCGAAGCGCGCACCATCCTTGGCGGAAACGGTATCACCTTGGACTACTCGCCACTGCGTCACGCAAATAACCTCGAGTCGGTGCGCACCTACGAAGGTACCGACGAGGTACACACCTTGATTTTGGGTAATAAGCTCACCGGTGTCCCGGCCTTCCGCTAAAAATCAGTACAAGGAAAAACTTAGAATATGACACAGCAGACGAAAGTGGAAAGCCTTCGCCAGTACCTGAACGGTGTCTGGCTTCCGGGAAACGCCAGCGAGCTCAGCTCCACCAGCGCCGCCGATTCCTCCTTGACTGTTGCCGCAGGCCAAGCGGCAGATGCCAACCAGGTAGTTGAAGCCTTTGAAGCCGCGAACGCGGCGAAGGCAGGGTGGGCGGCCACCCCGATGGCCGAACGTGCCAGTTATCTGCTGAGAGCTTCGGCCTACCTCACGGAGCATGCGGAGAGAATCGGTACGGAACTTACTCGTGAAGAAGGTAAAACGCTCGCAGAAGGAATAGGCGAGGTACGCCGTGCGGCACAGATCCTCTCCTATTATGCAGGTGAAGCCGAACGTAGCGCCGGAACAATGTTCCAATCTCCGCGCGCTGGGGAGCAGATCTTGGTCTCGCATAAGCCCTTGGGCGTGTTGGGCATTGTGACCCCATTCAATTTTCCGATAGCTATCCCCGCCTGGAAGATCGCCCCCGCGCTGATCTTCGGAAATACCGTGGTTTTCAAGCCGGCGAGCCTGGTCCCGCTGCTGGCGGTGCGGTTGGTCGAAGCCTTCGAAGCCGCCGGACTACCTGCCGGGGTGCTCAACCTGGTGATCGGTCCGGGCGCACTGGGAGACTCGATCATGAGCCACCCCCATCTGGAGGGCTTGTCATTCACCGGATCCACAGGTGTCGGGAGAAAGCTCTGCGCTATGGGTGCTGCGCGTGGCATCCCAGTGCAAGCAGAAATGGGTGGAAAGAACGCCTCGGTGGTGCTGGCCGATGCAGACCTGGACCTGGCCAGCGAACAGGTACTCTTTGGGGCATTCCGCTCCAGCGGGCAAAAATGCACCGCTACGAGTCGACTGATCTTGGATGACTCGATTGCCGATGAATTCTTGGAAAAGCTCACCTCGCGACTGGCAAACTGGGTAACCGGAAATCCACTGGATCCAGGGGTCCAGATGGGACCGGTCATCGACGCCAAATCGGCGAAATCGGTCAGGGCGGGCGTCGCAAAAGCTAGGTCGGAAGGCGCCACCGTTATCTTCGAGGGCGCAGTTCCAGCCAGCGGAAACTACGTGGCACCGACCGTGCTTGGCATCCCAAGCGATTCTCGGGGTCGGGAAAATTGCGCTTGGCGTGAGGAATTCTTCGCCCCGGTACTCAGTGTGCTGCGCGTTTCCGGAACCGAGGCCGCCTTCGAAGCCGCCGCGGATTCCGAATTCGGGTTGAGTCTTGCGCTGTTCACTCGCGACCTGGCTACGGCGATTAGCGCGCAAGAACGCCTGGACGTCGGTATTTTGCATGTGAACTCCGAATCTGCGGGAGCCGATCCGCACGTACCATTTGGCGGGGCGAAAGCATCCGGATACGGGCCGAAAGAACAGGGAGCCGCCGCCCGCGAGTTTTATACCCACACCACTACCGTGTATCTCCGCGGCTAGGAAGAGGAACTAATGGATATTAGGACTATTCTGATCATCGGCGCCGGAACTATGGGCCGGCAGATTGCGATGAGTTGCGCACTGGGCGGTTACACCACGATCCTGCAGGACATCTCGGGCAGCGCTTTGGACGCGGCTCGCAGCGATCTGGAAAGTTGGGCCGCCGGACGTGTCGCTAAGGGCAAGCTGCAGGCAGAGTTTGCCGACGCCGCCTTGGCACGGCTGAGCCAATCTACCGAGCTGGACGCTAGCGCGGCCCAAGCGGACCTAGTGATCGAAGCGGCAGTCGAACGTTTAGACATTAAACGCTCAATCTTCGCCGAACTGGGCAAAAACGCTCCAGCTCATGCCATCTTGGTAACCAATTCCTCGACCTTGGCTTCGTCCCAAGTGGCTGAGGCCAGCGGGCGCGCGAGCCAGGTCTGCAATATGCACTTTTTCAACCCCGCCTTGGTCATGAAGTGCGTAGAAATTGTGCGCAACGAGCAAACCAGTGATGAGACCATCCAGGCGGTGACGGCGGTCGCCCGCGCGCTAGGGAAAGAGCCGGTGCTGGTGAATAAAGAAATCCCGGGTTTCATTGCTAACCGCATGATGGGGGCAATACAGCGTGAAGCGCTCAATCTGGCTTCTGCGGAGGTTGCCAGCATCAAAGATATAGACACCACGGCGCGCACCGCGCTGGGGCACCCGATGGGGCCTTTTGAGCTGATGGACCTCGTGGGTCTGGACGTTATCGATTTCATTGCCCAAGCGACCTACGCAGAGACCGGTGAGGAGGTGGACCAACCGCACCCGTTGATCACGCAGAAAGTGACCGAGGGGAAACTAGGCCGTAAGAGCGGTGAAGGATTCTACGAATATCGCAGGTAGCAGCAAACTGCAGAATCTGGACTCGCGGCCGGTATCGACAATGTGCTGTCCGCGAGCCCATCGTGTTGCTACCGCATATGCGGAGGGATTAGATGGCTTCCGGTTGCTCACCGAGGATGAAATGACGTCCGGAGATCGAGTTGACGGTCACTCTGATCCAAAAATCTTTGATGCTCTGTGCCCAGGGGCTGACACCGCTTTCGAGAGCCTCATTGATATCTGCTTCGTGCTCCAAAATTTCTGCGGTACCGTGCACCACTACGGACCAGGCCTCGTCGGAAAGGATTCCGTCGGCCTCCAAAGCAATCGAGGAGTTCACGACCATCGAAGCGAGTTTGTTTCCCGGCGCAGTGCGTAGGTAGATATTTCCTTTATGCACCGCGTAATTTACCGGAACGATGTCCACGGTTCCGGCCGCCGCAGTGGCTATTCGGCCATGTGCCGTGTGAGCCAATAGCTCCCAGGACTGTTCTTCGGTGAGCACCAAAACTGGAGCATCATTAGTGTGCTGATATCTCATGCAACTAGTTTTCTACGTTATGTAGAAAAGTTCAAGAGTTTGTGACGCATTTGTTTTTAGACGCGTTGCAGTCCCCGAACATGAAAGACTACTAACATGAGCCATGCAGCAAGTAATAGGGTCGCACGCCACGTAGCCTCGCGACTTGAGGACCATGTCCTGCAATGGCGAGCACGCCGTGCCATCGACAAGGGATTGGGTCCGGTTATCCTTCCTTACAACGGGTACGGATATGCGGCCAAAAAAGGCGGATGGGTGCGGGTTCTCGCTCGCGTGGTCATGGCTAAACCCGGCGCGTTCGAGGGTGGCAAGCACCATGCCAAGGTTGTCGAAGATGGGATCCGAGGGTTCCGCAACTTCACCTCGGCGGTACTTCCTTTTGGGAAAGTCACTGTGCTTGCTGACGGAAAGCGGTTCGAAGTCCTCGCGGACCGCGGCGGCGTCCTAGATGTCAAACTTTCGGTGGATCTGCCAGCTGGCTGGAACGATATTGAAATCACTGCCCACAATGGGCAATCCGCCACCGCGCAGATTCTCGTCATCGACGAGACGCAACGTTTCGGCATCATTAGCGATGTGGATGACACGGTTGTCGTGACGGCGCTGCCTAGGCCACTGCTCGCCGCGTGGAATTCCTTCGTGCTTTCGGAGCATGCCCGCGTCGCGACGCCGGGTATGGCGGTGATGATGCAACGCGTTTTGGCGGAGCACCCGACGAGCCCAACAATTTATCTTTCTACCGGTGCGTGGAATGTTGCGCAGACTCTGGAACGATTCATCTCGCGCAATTTGTATCCACGGGGTCCGCTGCTTCTGACCGATTGGGGGCCAACCGACCGAGGCTGGTTCCGTAGCGGTATGCAACATAAAGTTGACCAATTGCGCAGGCTCGCTGTGGAATTTCCAAACATTGAGTGGATGCTTATCGGAGACGACGGGCAGCATGATCCGACGATTTACGCGGAGTTTGCCCGGCGCTACCCGGAGCATGTGCACACGATAGTCATCCGTCAATTGACGCCCTCCGAAGCGGTGCTCGCCGGTGGGCGTTCAACTGATTTGCGCCGCACGACACCAGGCATTCGCTGGAGCTACGAGCCCGACGGGTCCCAGATCCTAGAGCAATTAGCTGCTTATGATGTGATTCGTCCCGATGATCGCTTGGGGGAGGAAAAATAATGTCCGGCTCGGTACTGTGCGTAGAAGTACCCATGCGTTGGGGCGACATGGACGCATATGGACATGTCAACAACGTCAATCTGATTCGGCTTATGGAAGAGGCGCGAATCGCTGGCTTCGGCGTACCTGGCGGAACGGGCGCACCAGGTTCCAAGCCTAAGGTGGATATATTCTCCGCGGTCCCCAATGGGGTGCAGATCCTTGTTGTTGAGCATCGCGTGCGCTACTCCAGGCCGCTGGAATATCGGAATGTTCCGGTCAGAGTCGATCTGTGGGTAGCGAATATCAAGCCTGCGAGTTTTGATATTTGTTATGAATTCCGAGATCCTGTGGAGGGCCACGTCTGCGTAAAGGCCTCGACAACGCTGGCCTATTTTGACCCATTAACTTCACGCGTGCAACGTTTGAGCATCGCGGAGCGTGAATCATTGGCTGTGTTGGAAGGTCCATCGACGTTCGCGCGATAACTGGTGGGCTGTAAATGAATTAGGGTAGGTCTATCTAGTCTTATTCAGTTAGGAAGTGTTTTTGTGGCACGAGCAGAGGGTGGGCGCCCGGTGCGCCCGCAAGTTGTTTTGCAGGTTGTTAAGCGGCAGCAAATTTCGGAACACCTGGTTCGCCTCACCTTTGGTGGCCCTGGGTTTGAGAATTTCGTCGACAAATCAGCGACAGACCGTTACATCAAGATACTTTTCGCCAAGCCGGAGCTGGGCTTGACGCTACCCTACGACATGGATGAATTGCGCGAACGGCTGCCCGGAGAAGATATGCCGGTGCGCCGGACGTATACGGTGCGCCGTTCCGATGCGGCCGCGGGCACTATTGAAGTTGACTTTGTCGTCCATGGAAGCGATGGGCTGGCCGGACCGTGGGCGCGTGATGCGAAGATCGGCGACTCTGTCTGCTTCTCGGGCCCCGGTGGCATGTATGAGCCCAAGGGCGAATTCGATTTCCACCTCCTCGTAGGTGATGAGACTGCGATTCCTGCGATCGCGGCATCGCTCGAGGCCATGCGTGAAGACATGGTGGGGCAGGTGCTCATTGAGGTCGAAGGCGCAGGGGACGAAATTGAAATGCGCGCACCCCGTGGTGTTGATATCCGCTGGATCCATCGCGGCGCGGCGTTTACCCCGGAGGCCTCAACCCTTGAGTCGGCAGTGCGCCAGCACCCTTGGCCGGGCGGACGGGTGCAAGTTTTCGCGCATGGCGAGCGTGAGGTGATGAAGGCACTGCGCTCCTATTTCTATGACGAGCGTGGCGTGGACCGTCGGGATATGTCGCTGTCGGCCTACTGGGCTTTTGGCCGCGCGGAAGATGTATTCCAAGCTGAAAAGCGGACGCCCGTGGGTCAAATATTCAACGAGTAGCCCGAACGCAATTGGCCTGGATGGAGCCTTGGGCCTGCAGTGCAAATGATCCGTGAACTGCAAGTTCGGTTAATTAGGCACCCCTAAGCTTAATAATCGGAAATATGATCATTGATGCTTGACGTTATTGGCTGAATTTGCCGTAAGCTAAGGTCAATGCCTACCCCGTGTGTGGACGGGGAAGGCAAGCAATTTGATCGACGGGGATCGTTCGGTTGCTACCACGTGGCTTACTCACCATGCAGTAGTTGCCGGCGGTACCAGGAAAATTGTAAACAGGGGATCAGCTGGCTTGCTCAATCAGCCGAACCGCAAAATTGAGACGTATCGGCCTAGAATCTGTCGGTGCGTCTCAATTTTTGTTTGCTTCGAAGGCCCACAACAAGACGGTGGCCAGTGATCTAGCGCCTTCTGGAAGCTGAAGGCATTCAATGTCTGGGATGCGCAACTGGCGCATGGCCCGTTTCACTACTAAGTCCGTATCCAAGAATATGGACTTCTGACGTAAGCCACGCAATGCAACATAGTCCCGTGTCCAGGGGCCAACGCCTTTCAGGGCGAGCAGGCTGCTGAGGAACTCGTCATGGTTTTCGGCTAGACGCCCGCCGGTGTGAATAAACCACTTGGCGACCCGGAGAAGCGTCTCTGCGCGGGAAAGCGGGCAGCGGATCACCTGCTGGAGTTCTTCGGCGGTTAGTTGCGCGGTGGCGTGCGCATCGGGGAACGCCCGCAGTCCGCAGGCGTGAAGTTCTCCGAGCGCTTCGACGAATCGGGTGGCGAGGGTTCGGGCTGCGCTCGTTGAGATCTGTTGCCCTAGAACTGTCGTGGCGAGCGCCTCAAAGAGGTCCGGGTAGCTGATAAGCCGCAGGTTCGGGAAGTTGTCCAATGCTGGCTGCAGGGCACTGATGGTGGCCAGTTGCTGATAACTGAGCTCATTCGAGTCAGCTAGGCCTAGCCAGGTGCTAATGATCTTGGCGAGTCTGGGGTGCAGCGATTCTGGGGCTTGCGTGTGCACCGTGGCCTCGTGGGTGCCGAGCAGTATTTTGAGTTCGTGGAGCTGATCATCGATGCGTAGCACGCGGACGACGCTCGACGCTTCGCGATCCAGCCGCTCCTGATTCGGCAATGAATGGATAGCCAGGACCGAGAGTGCGTGCGAGGCATCCAGAACTCCGTCCACTGGAACCGTGAACTTCATCTAGGCTGGCCAGACGCCAGAGGTGCCGCGGCGATGTGAGCCGACTAGGTGCGTATCAACGATCCCAATAGCCTCCATTAGCGCGAACATAGTCGTTGGGCCAACGAACTTAAAGCCACGCTTTTTGAGGTATTTGGCCAGCGCGCTGGACTCCGGGCTCTGCGTGGGAATTTCAGCCAAGGTGCGTGGGAACGGGGTGCTTTCAGGTTTGAAAGACCAGATCAGCTGGGACAGGCCTCCATCGTCACGCAATGCGAGCGTCGCCTGAGCGTTGGCGATGGTTGCCCGAATCTTGAGTTTATTTCTGACAATACCGGCATCGTCCATGAGTCGCTCGTAATCCTGCTCACCGTAGGCCGAGACCAACTGCGGGTCGAATCCCTGAAAGGCGGAACGGAAGTTTTCGCGCTTGGCCAGAATTGTGGCCCACGATAAACCTGACTGGAAGCCCTCTAGGCTGAGTCGTTCAAACAGGGCTTGTTCCCCGGTGACAGGCATGCCCCATTCGGTGTCGTAGTACTCGCGCAGCAGCGCGTTGCTTGCGGCCCATTGCGGGCGGGCCAACCCGTCTGCACCAATAACTAAATCTTCACTCATGAAATCATCATGCCACTTGCGTATCGAGGACGCAGAGTCATAAACGGCCATTTGCAGAAGCTCGAGCTATTATCGTCATATGGCGATAATAGAGTCTTTTGTCGATGCAAAGCTTGGAGCAACTCAACGCATGAAAATGGCAGCGTTGTTCCACGCCCTAGCTGACCCCACGCGGTTGCTCATCCTGGTGCATCTCAAAACAGGTGAACACAAGGTCAAAGAGCTGACCGAACACCTTGGGCTAGCGCAAAGCACCGTCAGCGCTCATCTGGCTTGCCTCCGCGAAAGCGATCTCGTTTCCGTGCGCACGCAGGGACGTGCAAGTCTCTATTCCCTTACTGAGACCACGCAACTGACAATGATTCTCACCCAAGCGGAGAAGTTGGCAAGTTCCAGCGCCAGCGGTCATCGATGGCACGAAGCTCACCCGCACCAATCTCTGGAGGCCTAGGGCATGGGGCATGAGCACACTTCTGGCCATGGCCATGAACATGACCACTCAAATGTGAACCGCACCAGGCTGGCATGGGCATTTGCGATTACCGTGAGTATCTTGCTCGCGGAGATTATTGGCGCGCTAGTTACCAACTCGCTGGCTTTGCTCGTCGACGCGGCCCATATGCTGACCGACTCGGTGGGGCTCTTGCTTGCGTTGACCGCAGCCAATCTGATTCAGCGCAAGCCCACACTCAAACGCACCTGGGGGTTCCGCCGCGCCGAGGTGCTCTCCGCGACCTTACAATCCGCACTGTTGCTCGCCGTCGGCATCTACGCGGCCATCGACGCGGTTCGTCGCCTCTTTGTACCGGCAGAGGTGCACGCCGAAGGCCTCCTGATCTTCGGTATCGTCGGCTTGGCCGGAAATCTCCTAGCCATGTGGATCATCTCCGCGGGGCGCGAGGCCAATCTGAACATGCGCGCTGCGTTCCTCGAGGTCATGAATGACGCACTGGGATCCGTAGCGGTCATTATTGCCGCGCTGACAATCCATTTCACCGGATGGGCGAGCGCGGACTCGGTCGCAGCGCTCGTCATTGCCGCGCTGATCGTGCCACGCGCCGTGAAGCTTCTGGGGGAGACGACGCATATCTTGCTCGAATCAACGCCCCGTGGGTTGGACCTTGAATCGGTACGCCGGCACTTGGAAGAACAGGCGGGCGTGATCGCCGTTCACGACCTGCACGCCAGTCAAATTGCCTCGAACCTTCCGGTGCTCACCGCGCATATTGTCGCCGAGGACCACATGTTCACGGCCGGTGCGGCCGGTCAACTGCTGCGTGAACTTCAACAGTGCGTGGCGGATCATTTTGAGGTCAGCATCGAGCATTCAACCTTCCAGATCGAACCCCGAAGCCACCGCGACTCGGACTACCATTCGCAGTGCTAGGCGTTCGTGACCGTGCACGGGATGAGGGTACCGGGAGGCTCTCTCATCCCGTGGTATGACTCCCGCAGCGTAGATGCAAACCTTCTGACCGATCCTCAATTGGCTAGGAGCTTTATATAATTGATGCATGACAACTGAAACACAGCAGGTAACCGACTATGCAGTCCAAGCTCGAGGACTAAGCAAGAGCTACGGTCGTGACAGCACCCGAGTCGAAGCTTTGCGCGGAGTGGATGTGGCCTTTGCCCGTTCCCGTTTCACCGCAATCATGGGACCCTCAGGTTCTGGCAAGTCGACCCTGATGCACTGCTCGGCGGGCTTGGACAACGCCGATTCTGGCGAAATCATCATCGGTGGCAAGAACCTTACCGAACTCAACGATGACCAGCTGACCACTATGCGCCGCGAGCAGATCGGCTTCGTGTTCCAATCCTTCAACCTCGTTCCAACATTAAATGCCAGGGACAACATCTTGCTGCCGCTGTCCTTAGCCGGCAAGAAGCACGACCGTGAATGGTTCAACGTCGTCATCGATTCGTTGGGTCTGCGTGACCGGCTGACGCACAAACCACACGAGCTTTCCGGTGGACAGCAGCAGCGCGTAGCCGTAGCTCGTGCATTGCTCACCCGCCCTGAAGTCGTCTTCGGCGATGAGCCGACCGGCAACTTGGACTCTCGAACCGGTGCTGAAGTGCTCTCCTTGATGCGCACCTCCACCCGCGAAATGGGACAGACCATCATCATGGTCACCCACGATCCGGCTGCAGCATCCTACGCGGACACCGTATTGCTGATGAAGGATGGAAACCTCGTCGGTTCGCTCGAAGACCCCACCGTAGCCAGCGTCACCGAGGCTCTCGCCTCCCTAGCGGAGTAGGATCATGCTTCAGGTAGCAATAGCGAACATTAAAACTTATGCGCGACGGTATATCGCCGTGCTCCTGGCCGTCGCCATTGGCACGGCCTTCCTTGGCGCCACCCTCGCGGTGGATTCCTCTACGCGTGCAACGCTAAAGAATAGCTTGGGCGACTCATATAAGAACGCCGACCTGGTGGCCTCGGTCGATTGGGAGCTAACACCCAACGATCGCGACACGAGCATGCTGAGCATGGATACGGTCCGTGAAATCCGTGATCTTCCCGAAGTCTCAGGGGTTTATGGCGACGGAGTCATGGGCGCAGCATTGCGTACCGGCGACAACGGCTACACCGTAATGCTGCAACCCATCTCCGCAGAAAATAAGCTCTCGGGTATGTCGATGCTCGAGGGACGTGCCCCGCTGGGCGCCGATGAGGTCGTGATCGACCAGGAGCATGCCGAGCAGATGGGCCTCTCAGTTGCCGACACCGTCGCGTTGTCGAGCATGGAGGATAACGCGAAGATGCGTGAATTGAAAGTCGTCGGAATCGTGGAGACTACCACCGATCCGATGTCTTCGTCCTTCGCCCAGCTCGCCATGCAAGAAGACGCTTGGGAACGCTTTGCAGGCGAGAATGCCCAGCTGAACAGGCTGGTGATCGATGCAGAGAAGGACGTCGCTCAAACCCAAGCCGCAGTGGCCGAGTATTTCCATGGCAAGGACTTGGTCGATGTGGTGGTCAACACCGCCGACGAACAGGTGCTCGACGACGTGGCAAGCATGACCGGAGGAACCGATCAGCTGACCATCATCTTGCTGGTCTTTGCCTTGGTCGCGCTGATAGTCACCGGTCTGGTGGTGATGAATACCTTCTCGGTAGTCATCGCGCAACGCACCCGCGAGCTGGCGCTCTTGCGCACCCTGGGTGCCAAACGCGCACAGATCCGCAGCTCGGTGCTGATCGAAGCGCTGCTGATCGGCGTTATCGCTTCGGTGGTGGGTGTAGCTCTGGCCGTGGCACTGATGGCAGGCCTGATTCAGCTGCTGCGAAATCTAGTACCTGAAATGTCCTACGCAACTTTGGCCGTGGATGCTCGCGGCATCATTATTCCTTTGGCCGTCGGTATCGTGATGACTGTTCTGGCTGCCTGGCTGCCGGCGCGTCGAGCCATGAGCCTGGCCCCGCTTGCCGCCTTGCGCCCATTTGATGCGGCCAGCGTCAAGAACCGTGCAGGCCTCGTACGCATCATCTTCGGCTCGTTACTGACGCTCGCAGGCGCAGCCTTGCTAGCCTATGGAGCACTCAATTCCGAGCTGCTGATTGCCTTCGCCGGTGGGCTGTTGTCCTTCCCCGGCATTTTGATGCTGGCCTCGTTGTTTGTTCCGGCCACGGTGTTCGGTATCGGCAAGCTGATGACCGGTCGCTCGGTGGCTGGCAGGCTGGCTTCGCTCAACGCCGTTCGAAACCCCGGACGCACCACCGCTACTGCCACCGCGCTGCTGATCGGCGTCACGCTAGTCTCGATGATCATGGTCGGCGGGCAGAGTGCCAAGGCCACCTTGAATGGGAGCATCAGCGGCGAATACCCGATCGACTTGACGGTGGCTCAAGACACTTTGACTAGTGACTCCGTGGCGCCTAAGCTCGCCGAGCTGGAGGGCGTTGAAAGCGTGTCGGCGTACACCATGCGCACCGTTGCCACCGAATTCCCCGACGGTTCCTCGAGCGAAGAGTACGCGATGGTTGTCGACCCGGAGTCGTACGCATCGGTAGTCCATGACGAGCAGATCGTTCCACGAGATGGCGAATTGCTTTCGACCTGGTGGCAGATCGAGGCGGACCACGCGACGGTCAACGGTCAGCCGGTGAAGCTCAGAACTACTTCGGCAAGCTTCGTTTCGAACACATTGACCGAAAACACCGCAGCCAAACTAGGCATCTCCGACAAGGAGGGGATGTCCGGGGTAGCGATCAAGGTTGATCCGTCGCTCTCCAATGGGGCGGTCACTGAGCTGGTGGAATCCATTGCGGATGTCGCGGGTGTTGAAAATTCGATGATTTCCGGCGGCGTGACGGAGAAGGCAATGTTCTCCCAGATTATCGACGTGTTGCTGATGATCGTTTCGGGTCTGCTTGCCGTAGCCGTGCTGATCGCATTGATCGGCGTGGCCAACACGTTGAGCCTGTCGGTGCTCGAACGCACCCGGGAAAACGCCCTGCTGCGCGCATTGGGGCTGAAGAAGAAGCAGTTGCGTTCCATGCTTGCCACGGAGGCGGTGCTGATCGGTGGCGTGGCAGCCTTGCTGGGACTCATTCTCGGCGCGGTCTACGGATTGCTCGGTGCGCACAGCGCCTTGTCCAGCGTGGGAAGTATGAGCTACGAGATCCCATGGCTGCAGCTGGCGGCGGTTCTGCTGGTGAGCCTCCTGGCAGCGTTGCTTGCTTCGATTACACCAGGACGTCGTGCGGCGAAGCTATCTCCGGTGGAGGGGCTCGCTACCGAGTAATTGATGATGCGGCAAGGGTCGGAATAGTTGATGAGCAACTATTCCGACCCCGTCGTGTTTAATTTGCCGAAATGCTCCTGGGAGCAGGGCTGGGTGCTGCCTGTTGTCTTGCCGCGCTAACCACGCAGCGTAATGGTGGTGGCCAGCGCCGGGGAGCGACCAGTAGTGACGAAGCCGGAGATATTAGATCCCGGATGCTTGATGATATCGATAATGGAACCCAGGTGGTGGCTCAAATCGATCTTGTCTTCCGGCGCCGCCAGAACCAGATGGAAACCGAACTCCTGCAGCGCACGGATGCCAGCTGCCGCATATTCGGAGTTCGCTTGGATGAACGCTTCGTCAATCATCACGGTGCCGTAGGAAGTGAAACCCGCCGAGGCAAAGCCCAACTGATAGGCCAGGGCTGCGCCCATGATGAAGGACGTGAAGCGCTGGCCCTCACCACCGGATAGCGTGCCAGGTTCCAGGCCGGTCTCCACCTCTCCGTTCGGCTTGTGCTCATTGCAGCTAATCACCACGTGTTGCCGAACATCCAGCACGGTAGACCGCCAGGCGTTCAAGCCTGGATCGCTCAGTGCGGAAACTAGGGCTTCAAGTGCCTGGTAGGACTTCGCCAGGGTACTTTCTTCCTTGGTGGTGTAGGCGTCATTTAATGCCGCCTTCAGTTCCTTGCGGAAGGTTCCAGCCTCAACGGGAATCGAGTTTTCAACTTCCAACCGCAGCATCGAGCCATGTTCGAAGGTGACATCGGCAAGGATCTGGTTTAGCGGTTTGATTCGCTCGGAAATCATCCGGCGTTCCTCGTCAAGCAGCTGCAACAGGTCGCTGAAGCGTTCGTAGGAACGGTTGGCAAAGTACTCGCGGAACTGTGCTTCGTGGTGGGGCAATCCGTCTGCAACGATCTGACCATGCAGTTTGGCATAGTGCTCGGCGGCTTCCGGAGTTGTTCCGTGCGTCTGCGCGTGCGAGGTACCGAATTCTCGGGCAAAGCGTTTGAAGGTGTCGCTTAGCGCCCCACCTACTTCATGGCGTTGCGAGGAGAAATCGTTGAGCTGGCCGCCTAGCTGCACCTTGACCTCGGCGAAGGCTTCGCCAATGGAATCTACTGGCGGGCAATCGCCCGCAGCCACCTGTTCCAAAATCGGGCCAAGGATCGCATGGTGACGCAGATGAGTAGGGACAGCGGAGACCCAGTTGCCGTTTGCATCCTCACCTTCGGTGGTTGCGAGCACTTTCTGCGCACGTTCGTTCTGTAGCTCTAGATCATCAATACGCGAGCGCACCAACGCGAGGTCGCCAACCAACTGCTCAGAATCTGCCTTTGCGTTTTCGATCTGCTGGCGAATTTTCGAAGAATCGCCCGAAAGCACCAGTGCGTCGCCGAGCTTCTGCTCGCTGCGACGCAGGGAATCTAGCGCAGCTGAAGCATCTAGCTGGGCAAAATTGCGTTCGTCGGCAACGATGGCCGCAAGCAGCTGAGACTTCGCAACGACTTGGTTTTTTGCTGCCGTCCGTTCATCGGCGGCATCCTGGGCTTTTAGGATCTGTTCCTTGAGGCGTTCGGCTTTGTTCTGCAATTCCGAAATTTTGGATTCGTTGGTGAAACCAAGCAGATAATCAGAGGCCGGGACGCTGCGGGTATCGCGTTCAAAGCTACCCGCACCGGATTTGATGGTTCCTGCGGGAGTGATGGCCTTGGGATGCACATGCATCGCCGCGTCATTCTCCACACAGGCCAGCGGATAATCGGCGGTGATCTTGGTGCGCAGCCAGGTTCCCGCTTCACCTGAAGCAAAGTCGAGTTTGCTGACCAAATCGGCCGGTCCGGCTTCTGCTTCGCGTGGTTTGACCGACGTATCGACCCAACGTACTCGACCCAATCCGTCGAGTTCGTCAATTGCGTGCGTTACCTGGGTGAGGAATTCGCCTGGCACCAAAATGGTGCGAGCCAGCGAGCGCAATGCCTTTTCGGCAGCCAGCCGCCAGATGGCCGAGTCAGCGGCCACATCCATCAGTTCGCCAGCGAAGGGCAACTGCTCTTCGCTCAAGGAACAAGCCGATGCGATGGCTCTGCGTGCTGCCACTGAACGGTCATCGATATTCGTGCCACGGCGCTGGTAGGAACGAATCTGCTCGTCCAATGCTTCTGCACGCTTGCGCAGCGCCATCAGCGAGGCCATGGCCTCGTACTCAACCGTCTGCGCATCTTTGGTGATGGAAGCCAGCTGTTGCATGGTCCGGGCGGCATTCCCGCGCAGCTCATCGAGCCCGGTGGCGCTGAACTCGAAGTTCAAGCCGGCAGCGGTCGCCTGTTCCTGCAACGCGCGTAACGCGGATTCCTTTTCCGAAAGTGCCTTGCGTGCCGCATCCGCCTCACGCTCTAGTAGCATCAGCGAGGCTGAACCAGCGGAATCGTGGGCCGCCGCGAGCGACTGAAGCTGGCCCTCGGTCCGGCTCTTGCGCGCCAGAATGTCAGCTTCTTGTTCCTTGAGCTCGGCTAGTTCGCGTTGATGACGGTGCAAGTCGTTGCGCAGAATATGCTGGCGGACCTTGGCATCGAGTTGCTGCAGATCGCTATTGAGCAGCTGTTCGGTCTCGCCGATGCGTTGGGCGAGCGTTCGATAAACCTGATCCTGCTCTGGAACCTGGGCCAGCACATCGCGCTGTGCGCGCGCCGTATCCAATTGACGGTAGATGCCGCGCAGATGGGCGAAGTCCTCCACCGCCGCCGCTGCCGCTTTCAGCGTGGTGGGTTCTTCCAACACCTCGTGACGGAAAAACTGGTTGACACCCTTCGCCAACCCTTTGCCGTTTTGCAAGGTGCGAAGCAAGGCAAAAGCCTTGTCGCTTTCCACCCCAAGGCGGCGGCGGACACGTTCGATGAAGGCCTTGTGCGTATCAAATGCCTCGGTTGGTTCCAAAGACTTGGACAGCGAAGACACGGTAAAACGTCGTGGCCCATGATGTTCAAGCTCCGCAATATCCAGCGCGCCTTCACTGAGCAGATAATGCTTGGACACCTGATTCTCTAACCCTGCGTCTGGCAGGTCGAAAACCGCGCCAATGCTGACGGTGTTGCCCAGGCCATCCTCGTAGCCCAGCAAGATGGCGCTCCATGTAGCGCCGGGGCGCTGATAGACGGTGCCCGAGCTGGTCTTGAACTTGCGGCCACGCAGGTAGGAGAAGGTGGTGCGGCGATCGGCGCGAGTTGCGGCATCGTTTGCAGACTCGTTGAGCTTGGGGGTCGCAAAGAAGATGTGCCCCATGGCATCAAACAAGGTCGACTTACCCACGCCGGGGTGTCCGGTGACCAGCGTTCCAGCGCGATCAATTTCAAGGTTGTGCAGGCCGTGGAAAGTGCCCCAGTTAACGATCTGGATCCGGCAGAGCCGATGCTGTCCCGGGTTGAGGGCGCCACCGAGCGGGAGGGTCATTTCTATACTCATCGGCTACTCCTGCACCAGGTCGGTTGAATCCAGGGACAGTTCTTCGGAAGTGTCGGCGGACAGATTCAGCGTCGATTCGTTTGCATCGATCGCAGCGATATATTGGGGAATATCTTCGATTCGTGAAATGGGCAGGGCCATCGCTAGGGCCGGAGAAATCCTGAATTCGTCGGCTAATTCCGTGCCGGTGAGCAAGCGCAGGGAATTCAGCCGGGCAATTGCCGCGTCACAGGATTCGGCAAAGCGTTTGTCATCGCGATCGGAGGGACTACGATGTTCGGCCAAGATCTCATGCATGGCGCTTCGTGAAAGGACTGCGTCGGTTCCGGTGCCGGAATGCTGTTCCAGCAGTAGGCGCAGGCGTAGCGCGAGCAAGGTTTCGTCGCGCTTCAAGGCGCGGCGCGGGGCAATCGGAGAGGTGTGCACCTGATCGATTTGCGCTGGAGTAAGCATCGCAATTTTTCGATCCGTGTCCATGGAGATGGTCAGAAAAATTTCCGAAACATAGGCTCCTACTACTTCCTGCTGGTCTAGCAATAGCTGCCAAGCCGCCGGGTCGGTTGACCCATCGAGGTAGGGGCCGCGTAGCAAACGTACTAGTAATTGCCGCAGCTCCAATGAGAAGTTGCCGCGGTCTCCCTCAAAGAGCGATTCGGTGATGGGTGCAGCATATGAATTTGTGCTGGTCATAGCGGCTCCTTCGTGAAAGTTAGGGCGGGAAGAATTGCTGTACGTTCAGAACCATCAATCTGCCGGAAGGTGATGGTCATCAAATCCGTTTCACTCAGTGATTCGCCGTTGGTCCGGCCTATTTCGATCAAGGCACGCACGGTATTCAGATGGCGGTGCTCTTCGGGCAGATCATTGAAAATTTCATCGAGCGGGAGCCGATCCTCTGAGCGGTGGCCAAGCTTGCTTGTTACCGACTCACGGAGGAAAGCCATATTCGCTTGCGGAGTGGATGGGGTGCGCACGATATCGGAGGCGCTGTAGTCCGGTGCTGCCGCCAACGGCGGCGGGGCCACATGCTCGGACGGGTCAAAGATGCCTAGGCCAGCAAGCGTCATGAACTGTGGGGCGAAAAGTTCAAGCGGAGCCAAAGCACTGCGTGGCCTGAGCGTCACAGACTTCACGATCGCCGCTTCAGCACTACGTACCGCCTGGCGCAGAAGCTGTGCTTGTTGGTAGTCCTCAGACTGAACAAAGGCATGCAGCGATTCGGAGAGCTTTCCGTACGAAGTATGGACTTCTGCTGCCTGACGTCGGAGCTCACGAAGCAAATTGGTCAGAATCTGGCGTTCCGGAGTATCGAGGTCGTCCACGAAGTTGCGTTCTAGGACTTCAGAAAGTGCGGCGCGGAAACGCTGTTGCGCGTCTGGAGAGTTGAGGAACTCCGTGAAGCCCCGGAAGGTCTCGCCCTCGGCGGTTGAACGGAGCTGGCGGTCGGCTTCTAAGACTTGGCCTACCGCAACGCCTTTTGCCGTAGACGCGTCCAAGATGCCTTCCCGTAGGGAATGCAACATCTCCTGAACCCCGTCGCGCATTAGGCGGAAGTCGGCAGGAAGGCTCGAAGCCAAGTCAAGCACCGAGCGAGTCGCGGACAGCGCGGTGGCACGCGAAAGCACCGCAGGAGCATCACCGGTGCGCAGTTCATTGATCTGCGCTTGCCGCATGGCAATCTGTGACTCCAAGGCACGAATACGCGCTTCAGGGTCTGGATCTGTCTCGTGGGCTAAGGACTCCAGCGAGGACAGCAAGGTATTCAAGCGAGAAGAGTTCAGGTGCGAGTCGTCAGCCGAAAAATCTGCGAGGAAACGCAGGGTACGCAAGGTCTGTGCGCTCGGTTCGTAGACGAAACGCCCGTCGATCAGGGGACGGGCCAAGATTCCCTGCTTGACCCAGACCTCGGCGAAGTCTTGGGCGGAATACGTTTGGGGAATCTGTTCGTCGCTGGTGCGAGCGAGCTTCAAGAACGAATCCAATGAAGCATGGAAAAGTTCTAGGGCTACACGTGGCTTGTCCGCAGTAAATTCTGATCGGATAAAGGCAACAGCCCAAGGCTGCGCGGTAAGAAGCCGATATGCTGCCGAACTCCTGAACTGCTGGGACTGAAGCCACAAGCTGTTCGCGCGATGCGAGGGCTGCATGTACATCCTTGATCTTTCGACGCCTAACCTATCAATTCTAAGCCATCGAGCCTGAAGGTTCATGTGAGAAATTGTGAAGTGAAAAGTGTTGCCAAGTTGTTGCCCGGCCGACTGCGTCCAAGGGTACAAACCCCAGATAAGTATGTGTAAGGTCGGAAACAAGGTGATGGCAAGGAGAAATCGTAGCGTCCATGGGGATAGCCGCTACGAGGAGAGAGATGCGAAGTGAAGCACATCAAGATCGCGGTAGTGGCCACAGTCGTCTTGGCATTGGCCGGTTGTAGTGACCAAGTCGACCCTGAAATAGCTGCTAGTAGCGCGTCTCAAGCAGCCGTAGAGGCTCAAAAGGCTGCAGATGAAGCTGCACGCGAAGAAGGCGTCCTTGCCCAGATCAATCGACTTGCCGACGGGTACGACTACAACGCCGCCATCAAACTGGCGGAGGAAGACCCTAGCGCCAAACTCAACGACTTGGTTCGGGGTCTCGAATCTGAAAAGAAGGGCACCTCTGCGTGGGAACACCCCGACCAGATTCCGCACTTATTCTTCCACTCGCTCGTTGTTGATCCGAAGCGCGCCTTCGATAAAGACAATAGGGCACAGGGCTACCGGGACTATATGGTGACGCAAAAGGAATTTGAAGCGATCCTCCAAGAGCTGCACAGCCGTGATTTCGTGCTGGTCAACCCTGCTGACTTCGCCGGTCTCGATAAGAAGAAAAATATGAGCTACCGGGAAATTATGCTTCCGGCCGGGAAAAAACCCATCGTCTTATCCCTTGATGACCTGAGCTACTACGAATATATGGAAGGCGATGGTTTCGCCGACCGGCTGGTGCTCGATAAGAAGGGCAACGTCCGAAACGAATATGTAGACGGTGACGGTAAGAAGCATGTGGGCGCGTACGACGTGACCACAGTGCTCGATGACTTTGTAGCCGAGCATCCGGATTTTTCCTACCGGGATGCTCGCGGGATCATCGCCATGACCGGCTATAACGGTGTATTCGGCTACCGGACTTCGCAAAGCCAATATCCGGATAGTAAGAATCTTAAAAAGGACCGGGAAGAAGCAACCAAAATCGCCGAGGCGATGAAAAAGGAAGGGTGGGTCTTCGCCTCTCATTCATGGGGTCATATCGCAACCGGAACCGTGAGCCTGGGCCGTTTCAAACGTGACATGAAGCTGTGGAAGGACGAAGTCGAACCAATCCTGGGCGAAACCGATCAGTTCATTTACCCTTTTGGCTCAGATATCGCTCGCACCGGGTCATACTCGGGTGCACGATTTGAGCTGTTGAAGAAGGAAGGGTTTATGTACTTCTACGGTGTAGACGGCACCATCACCGCATGGATGCAGCAACGCGATGATTACCAGCGGCAGATGCGAATAAACGTCGATGGCCTGCAATTCGACAAAGAGCAACGCGGGGATCGGCCCGTGCTGAAGTCCTTCTTTGACGTAGCAGAAGTTATCGATTCGGCGCGGTGAAAGACGCGCCGAATCGATGGACGGCCAATGGTTAAAGCGCCATGAAAGCACCGAGTTGCGACAATGCGGCGGGATTCGATGGCAGGAAGTCGGTGAGTCGCTCGCTACGCACGATCACCGCTTTCCACTGGCCTCGGGAGATGGCCACGTTGATGCGATTTCGGTTCAACAGGAAATCGATACCTCGTGAAGCATCGTCGGCACTTGAACAGGCCATTGTCACCAGTACCACTGGTGCTTCTTGACCCTGGAATTTGTCCACCGTGCCGACCTTCACCCCGGAAAGCTGTTCCCCGTCAAGGATCTCGCGCACCAGATTCACCTGGGCGTTGTAGGCGGCCACGACAAGAATGTCTGCTTCGGCCAGTACCCGCGGTTCCTTCCCGCCACCCGGATTCCACAGCATTCCCAGATGCTCGCGGACTAGCCCCGCAATGGTTGAGGCTTCTTCGGCACTGCTGGTCGTGTTCCCACGGTGCTGCACGATGCGGGTCTCAACGCCAGGGGCTGTTCCTCTCAGTTCGCGGAGCCCCGCGGCCTTCGCGGAGAACAACTTGTGGTCGTAGCTCAACGCCGAGACTTTTTCGCAAAGCTGCGGGTGCATGCGCCATGATGTTGCAAGGAAGTAGCCCAATTCCTCCGGTAGTACCGGGCGACCTTCGGATAGCCAACCCAATGCTGATTCATCCACAGGCTGGGGATGAGAACCCTGGGTTACCTGCGGTAACTGTTGCGGATCTCCGAGCAGCAGAAGGTTACGTGCTGCCCGTGAAACGGCCAAGGTGTTAGCCAGCGAAAACTGTCCGGCTTCGTCGATGACCAATAAATCCAAACTCGCGGCCGGGATCCGTTTGCCGGTCATCGTCCACGCGGTGCCGCCAACTAGCGCACCGTCTGCAGAGCGGATCGCATCGTCAATCGCCGCGGCGCTGATACCAGTCCACGGCACCGGGTCCTTGTGCTTGACTTCCTTCGCAACCTGATCGGGGTGCACGCCTGCTTCGATGGCCTTGCGCAAAACGTTTTCAACTACCGCGTGAGATTGGGCGACGACTCCAATCTTCCAGCCGTCCTTAACCAATTCGTGAATCACATGCGAAGCGACAAAGGTCTTGCCGGTGCCCGGAGGGCCCTGAACAGCAAGATAAGAATGATCCAGGTCCTTCAGGGCTTCCACCAAGGCAGGATAAACTTGGGCGTTACCGTCCACTATTGCTGGGGCGGTCGGGGTAGCTAGAGTTTTCAACCGCGGTGGAATTCGACGCAGAATATCTATGCCAGGCTGTTGCGGTAGCTCCGGGACAATGGCACCGACCTCTTGGGCGATCTGTGCCAATGCTTCGTCAATGCTTTTGGTGGCTATTGGCTGGCCTGGGGTGAGCGCGACGGGGAAAGACCCGTATTCGGAGACTTTCCCACTGGTCTTTTCTGCGATGGCAATCCATCCTTCGCCAACCTCGACCACCGTGGCGTTGAAAGCTCCGCCGCGAAGCGCGTCGTCGCCTGCTTCCATGCCTTCGGGCAGGGGTGCGGCAAACATGGCAAAGACCCCGGTGCCCGGGCTGAGCAGTGATCCTTCGGCCAGAGTTCCGTAAAGCTTGGTGACTCTGGTCAACGTCCGGGCGCGTTCGGTTGCTTTATGCCAATCTTCAAGTAGCTCTGCGGAGTCCACCGTGAAGATGCCGCGTACCTCGGACCAATCGTCCATAGGTGCGGAGAGCCGGTCGAAATGCTCCCACCAGAACTGCTTTCTCTCGCGGCGATTGTAGCCAGTGGCCGCCGCGACCATGGCGATTGCCCGGTCATCGTCACTCAGTGCTTGGTTGTGCGGGAGCCCGGCCAAATATTCTTGGAGCCGTAGCTCTTCTTCGGTGGGCTCATATTCGTCGGGGACTTCGTCCAAAAGCTCTACATCAGGATGCCTTTGTGGCTGGAAGTCTACGAGCGACAAGAGCCAATCGCGCAAGCGAAGCGTCGACAGGCAATCGTATTCATTGTAGTCAGCGATTGATTCGAGAATCTGCGCTGCCTGCGCATCAGCACCGGAGGCCAGCGCAGATACATAGTGGGCATAGGCGACCACGGAAGCACCCGCATCGGTGACATCACCGGAGCGCAGATGCTCTTTCATATATAGCGGTTCAAGCTTCTTGATTGAATACGAACGGGTGGACACCACCAACGAGTTTCGTACCGTTTCATAGAGATCAATGAGTAGATTGTCGCGGAGCCACTGGTCGACTTCGTCTTCTCCTGCAATATGAACCTGTGAGAGTTTACGTAGTGCACTTTTTTCATAGGCCGCGTAGTGGTAGATCTTCATGTTCGGGAAGCGCTGACGGCGCGCTTGCACGTACTCAATAAAGTCCAAGAAGGCTTGTCGTTCTTCGGCGCGGCTGTGTGCCCAAAAGGGGCGGAATACCGGTGCTCCAGTATCATTTTCAATGACCCCGAATAGGTATTCCAATCCCCACGAGTTATCGACGGGTTCCTGATATAGCGGGTCGCCTTCGAAGTCGAAGAATATGTCACCTTGGTCGGGGTTGGGCAGCGTCGATATCGTTTGCGACGACTTCACCCGGTAGGACACCCCCTGCTCGGTACCGTCCACCTGTCCCAAACCCAATTGCATTCTTGCTTGATCGACCGTGCGGGCCAGCGAGGTGCCTTCCTTGGCGTTCGTTGCGGCAAGCTGGTCGATAGTGAAGATTCCTTGTCGACGAAGCTTCTCACGTTGCACCATGGACATATTGGCTACCAGCAGCACATCGCGTGTGATGCTCACCTGCTCCGCGCAGAAATCACAACGGCCACAAATGCGTATTGTGTCCGAATCCCAGAGCACCGGGCCATTGGCTGCGGAGTGCTCACCGACCATCTTGATAAATCGTTCGCGCTGAGCGCGGAACACCGGGAGGATCTCGTCGATTCGGTGCACCGAGTGAGTACCGTCGCCAAGAACCAATGTTGTTTGTGGGTGTACGGCTATGTTTTCGGCTTGCAGTTGGTCTGCGTAGGCGGCAACTTGAAGCAATGCGGAAACCCTGGCATGCCTTGCGAGTTTGGTGTCCCAAACAGCCCAGCTGCCGTCGGGCTGGCGAACCAAGAAATCGGCGAATCCGATAAAAGAGCCGTCAAAGAACGTAGCTTGGAAGATGACGTCCGCACCGCTGCGAAGCGTTTGGATGGTTTCGCGGTGCGCTGCGTGCAAGGACGCAGCATTGTGTTCGGGTCTTGTGAGGAGCTGTTTGACGCCGGTGCCGGACTGCGGGTCGTAGTCACCGTATTGCTCAATTAGTTCCGCAAGCACGTTTCGTTCGTGGACGTCTCCGAGCTCCGCGGTTCTTACAAGCATTTCGTCGGTAGCCGACTCGGTCTTTCCCCGGCGCCCGAGTTTTACATCCAGCAGGCACAACGATTGAAAATGACAGTCGACTGCGACCGCAAGGTCACTAGCCGAAAAGACGAACTGATCACCAAAGAAGAACACGGGGGCGGTGCCTTTCGCAGACTGGGTGGTTACCTAGTCAACGTAGCACTCTGCCCCGACCAATTGATGTCCGTTGCCTAGTCTTGCGAAGGCTTCGTCGCGCCGCCGACAACTAGCGAAAGAACACCCACCGCGGCGGTGACCGTGTTGACCGCTGGCCAAGCTCCGATTTTCTTTGACAATGGGTGCGATGCACCGAAAGCAGTGAGGTATGCGCCGACCAAGGCAATTGCCTTGGCTGTTCCGGCATCCTTTTTCCAGATGAAGAATGCCCCGGTACCGGCTGCTGCCAACACCACCGCGGCAAGTGGGCGCTTCTTGGTGATGCGACCCGTGGCGTATCCGCCAGTCAATCCGGTGACGGCAATGGCGGTAGAAGCTAAGCGAGACAAGGAAACCTCCAGAAAACGACAACAGTATGCTGCCGTTAATCGTATTGCTCTCACCTGTGACCATCCCCAGAAGTTGGTGCATGGTCGAAGTGGCAATTCGGGGAATGCGCTAGGGATTGAAAGAATGAGAGAAATCGACGATCGAAATGCATCTGGAGCGAACATGATTGTAGATCTCAATGGAGCTTGGGCTCGGCTATGGGAATCGCAACCTGTTGATCTCGTCTCCGGGCAATGGACAATCCTATTAGTCCTTGTCCTTGGGCTGGTACTTCCACGCCCGGTATGGCGAATTACCGGAATGTATTCCACTCTGGTCCATGAGCTAGGACATGTAATCAGTGCGCTGTTCACCGGGCGCTTCGTCACTGGGCTCCGCCTCGGCTGGGACCACTCCGGCGAAGTTGTCAGCCGTGGTCGGGGAAAGGTCTCGATCATTATTTCTGGGATCTTTGGCTATCCCGCGCCACTTCTAGTCTCGGCTGCATTATTGTGGGCCACTGCCGCCGGCTATGCCGGCAGAGCCTTGGGCATATACGCGTTGTTCTTTGTGCTTGCCTTAGTTTTCGTGCGTAACTGGCCAGCATTTGTCGTGTGCAGCGCGAGCGCTTTGGTTGCTCTCGGAGTCGTTTTCTTTGCACCGTCCAGTGCTTACATATATTTGGCCTTGCTCCTTGGCGGATTCCTGCTTTGCTCGGGAATCCGTGATTACCTCAAGGTCTTGGCAGTTCATACTTGGCGGCGCCGTGACATTGAGCAATCCGATGCTTACCTGATTGCCCGCGCCACCGGGACCTTTGCCACGCTTTGGCTGTTGGTCATCATGGCGTTGGGCGGAGCCGGCATATTCTTAGGAGTCCAGAGTCTTCTTCGGCTGTTTTAGCTTTTTAGTCGCACGGCTACGCGACACCAGCCAAGCCGTGGCAGCCGCAATGCCAACCGGCAGCCACTTTGTTTTGCGCTTGGTCCGTCCGGCCGGGTCAATTTCCATATCTTGTAATGGATCTCCGCCATGATTGATGCGAATCTCCTGGGCTCGGACTAAGTCCTTGTAAACCGCAAGTTGTTCGCGAGCCACCATGGTGTTGTCGCGCAAGGGAAGATGCACCTCAGCTGCTGAGGCAAGGCCGGTTCGTAGTTGGCGCAGACGGGTAAATTCAATGTCTACCAATGCCCCGATAATGAGTGCGATATTGCTGATCCAGCAGGCCAGAACGAGAACAATGACGCCGCCAATCGCTCCGTATGTGGCCGAGTAGCTTGCAAATTTTGCGAGGTAGACGGTGAATCCCACTGCGGAAAGGCCAAGAACTATCAGAGCCGTAAATGTTCCTGGGGAAAACCAATGGAACTTTACGCGTCTAACGTTCGGGGTGAAGTGGTACAACAAGGCAAGAACCAGCAGGATCATCACAAATAGGGCTGGCGGTTTGGCGATGTTCAGCAGCAGCACGAAGCTGTCGCCGAGTCCGAAAAGATTTCCCATGGCCCGTGCGATCGAACCGGACGTTACCAGCAGTGCCAAAGAAATCACGGCCACGACCATGATCAGCACGGTGATGGCAAACATTTGCGGGCGTCTCTTCCATTGTGGACGACCTTCGCGTACACCGAAAAGCCGGTTCATTTGCCGGCTGAATGCGGTCACGTATCCGGAGGTGCTCCACAGGGCACCGAGGGAACCAATCAAAATGGCCCAAAATGTGCCCTTGGCTGAGCTCGCGAGGCCGGTGAGTAGCTGCTCAGCGGTTTCGACTAGTTGCTGGGCGTCGCCGGTTTGCTGTCCGCTAGCAGCGAGGCTTTGGCGAATCAGATCCATAATCCATTGAGTGCTACTTTCGCTTGCTCCAACCAGCGAAAGCAAAGAGATCAGTGCCAGCAGTCCGGGGAACATCGCTAGAACCATATAGTAGGAAAGGGAAGCGGCTCCGTCTAGCCCGTCGATTCGGAAGAATTCTCGCATCGCCCGGGGATAGCAGCTCAAGGCCTCCCTGACTCGTTCCTTGGTCAGTCGGTCGCTAAATGCCATCGGGTTCCCTTATCTGCCGTTTTGCAGAAACACTACTTGTTATTCCGAGTCCCACACTACCTAAATACCGTGCGGTGAGGCGGCAGTTAGAAGTGGATCGAAGTTTCCCAATCAGCGGCTCGGGAGGCAAGGAGGTGGCGAACGGTGAGGAAACAAACTTTCTCGTTAGTGCACCATCGGGCAGTGAACCTAGGTGGAGGACACAGCGAGAAAACGGTGAAAGCTGTATCACAAAAGCACAAGCAAGATCCACTTAGAAAAGATAACAACTTCGGCGGTGGATTCGAAGAAATCGCCCAAAAAAGGGATCGTCGAAAAAATTTCTTTGGCCGTTTTGACCTGTATTTACGGGGTTTCTGAAAGAATCCTGAGTTGCGTAGGGTGCGGGGTCGTGCGCTATGGTCATTTATAACGTTTCGATAACACTCGCAGTGTTATGGGGAAACACCTACTGCCGGGACTTCCAAACCGCTCACCAGGGCAGTACTTCAAAAAAAGTCGAAATGCGACGCAGAGCGGTGCACAGGGATGGCCTAGGAAGGCCTGAGCGTGGAAGGGCACTGGAGAGTCATGATCCAGCAGAAGACCAAAAACATCATTCGTCGCGGTGGAGCCACCTTGGCCGCCGTAGCAGTAGCAAGCACCGCAGTCGTCGCCTCGACCGTGCCGGCTTCCGCGGCTAGCAGCTGGGACAAGCTTGCACAGTGTGAATCCGGTGGCAACTGGTCCATCAACACCGGCAACGGTTACTACGGTGGCTTGCAGTTCTCGCTTCAGACTTGGAAGGCATTCGGCGGCAGTGGCATGCCTAACCAGGCTTCGAAGGCCGAGCAGATTCGTATCGCCACCAAGGTCCAGGCCGGACAGGGTTGGGGTGCGTGGCCAGCTTGCTCGGCGAAGCTTGGGCTGAGCGGCACGCCATCGGGCAACTCGGCTCCGGAAGCTCCAAAGAAGCAGGCTCCAAAGCAGCAGGCAGCGCCAAAGCAGCAGGCAGCGCCTAAGCAGCAGACCACCAAGAAGGCTGCGCCTTCGCAGTCGTTGGAGCGCACCGGTAGCTCCAAGAAGGTCACGCAGCCAAGCGCTGGCAAGCACGTTGAAGCGGCACCTCAGGCACCAGTTTTCAACATCAAGGTTACCGACTCGGGCAAGGACTACACCGTAAAGTCCGGCGATACTCTTGCGAAGATTGCTGACAGCTTGGGCGTCAAGGACTGGCGTGGATTGTTCGTGCTGAACGACGATCAGTTGAATGACCCAGATCTGATCATGGTTGGTCAGACCCTGAACGTACCAGCGAACTAATTTCGCTTTTGGTCTTGAGCTCGTGCCATTACCCAGCTGGGTAATGGCACGAGCTCAAGGTGTTTAACCCTGCGTCTGCAGGGCAGGCACCGCGGTATCCGCAGCATTTGCCTGTGATTGAGCGCAATGGCACGCTAGCCACATGCCTAAAAGTCAGTTCACGCGGGGATGAGTACCTCCCAGCTCCGAGGTGTGCCTTCACTCGATGCCGAATTTGCCCAGTGTGGGCTGCTTCCAGCTCTGCGTGCAAAGAACTGGAGTGGGCCCCGGCGGTGGTGGGGTGGGCCTTTGGACGTTGAGGGGCTAACGATTGCCTCCACCGAATTATGTGCCGCGGCGGTTAATCAGCTGACCGGCAGCCAAGATTTGTTCACCATCGATGCTCGCAGGGCTGCCGCCGCCTTTGCTTCCACGAAACACTTGCGCATCGCTGGGCAACGAAGAGATGCGTTCGATGCCTGTTCTGGGTTCTATCAAACGAGCGACGGCTGGATACGCACGCACGCGAATTATCCGCATCACCGTCGCGCCCTGCTCCAAGCCTTGAGGATTGACCGCCCCGAACGGCTCGCTGAGTCTCTTCTGATGGTTGAAGCCGGCGACGTCGTCGAACTGATCACCGCCTGCGGAGGGATCGCGGCAGAGGTTCGAACGCGCGCGCAATGGCAAGCTACGGCAATGGGGCAAGCGGCTGCCGCCGGACCTTGGGTCGAGTTCGCGATGAGCGAGGTGTCGCAGGGCCGATTGTGGAAATATTCTCAAGACTTAGTCAAGCCGCTTCGAGGGCTACGCGTCCTGGACTTCACCCGGGTCATAGCGGGACCCACTTCCTCGCGTACCCTAGCGATGTTGGGTGCCGACGTCCTACGTGTCGATCCTCCGCAAATGCCCGAACTGCAGGGCCAGTACATAGAAACCGGATTCGGAAAGCGAAGCACGGAAATTGACCTGCGCGATCTGCGGCAGGCAAACACCGTGCATGAGCTGTTGAGCGAAGCAGACGTGGTTTTACTCGGGTACCGTCCCGGTGCTTTAGCGGCGCACGAATTGCGGACTCAGCAGCTACGCGAACGCTATCCGAATCTAATCATCGTCGAGTTGTGCGCATGGGGTGACACCGGCCCCTACGCAAAGCGTCGTGGCTTCGACAGCATCGTACAAGCCGCATGCGGTATCGCGGATATCTACCGGGACGCCGAGGGCAGACCGGGCGCATTGCCGGTGCAGGCGCTGGATCATGCAACCGGATACGGGATGGCTGCGGCCGTGGTGTCCTTGGCGGCTGCGCGAAGAACCCAGGGAATGACCGGCCACGCGAGATTCTCGCTGGTTCGCACGGCTACGGCACTGCTGGAGCAGCCCTTGCCAACTGCGGACATTGAACCGCTGGGTCAACCCGCAGTGCGCAAGATCAACAGTACGTTCGGAGAACTGACCTATGCCCCGCCAGCTCTATCGTGTGGAGGCCTGGCACTTGATTATGCAGGGCCGCCGGCTCCCTACGGCACAGATGAGCCCGTCTGGCGCTAATCGAAGGATTTCAGCCCGCCAAGCGCAGCAGGTGCTCGGCATGTGCCGCAGCCCGGTCTTTGAAGGCGGCCGAAATTTCCACGAACCGCTCCCGGCTTGCTTGGCCAGGCCAGTTATCGGGGAGCATCTGTTCGGGGAGACCCGGATCAAGGTACGGGATGGCTCGCCACGCATCAATGAGCACGACATAGCCGAGATAGGCATCTTCAGCGTCTATCGACGTCGCGTCGAGTCCCGCCGTGGCAGCAAGAAAAGAGCGGTGGAGTTTGGCCAATTTATCCAAGTCCCACCACTGTGCGGAGGCTTCACGGGCCGATCCCGGGTGGTCGAATGTCTCCGAAATGAAAAGCGTGGCGTAGTTCCTCGCGTCCAAGGCTCCCAGGACTTCCAAGACCTCGGATTGCAAATATTCGGGGAAGATCCACAGGCCAGCCGAGACGAGGCCTCCACCTAACTGGACGAAATGTTTGCGCAGCTGATGCCGGGTGGCGCGCAGGGCTTCCGGCAAGGAAAAAGCGACAAGGACCCAACGATCGGAATGTTCCATGCAACGCGGAGTGAAAATACGCCTATTGCCGCGGGCAAACATCGCCATAGCGGGCGTGGTCACCGAAAGTGCCGCAGGCCCCGCGGTTTCCAGTACTCCGCGGTCGATGAGCCGCGAAACAGCGGTCTGTGCTGCGGGAGTCGACACCCCTGCCGCTCGAGCCATCTCAATGATTCGGGGACGTGGAACCGGCGTTGTCTCATGGCGCAGGTAGAGGCCGGCAATGGTGCGTACCACCGACGCCGCGCTACCGGTCCTAGACTCGAAATCATCAAGGGCGAATGCGGCAAGGGGGCTAGTCGGAGCCAATTTCTGTACGCACCGCAAAGAGCTCGGGGAAGAAGGTCAGGTCCAGTGCGCGTTTCAGGAAGCTGACGCCTGATGAGCCGCCGGTCCCGGATTTGAAGCCGATGGTTCGTTGCACCACGCGCAAGTGGCGGAAGCGCCAAGCTTGGAAGTTGTCTTCCAGATCCACTAGGTCTTCACAGGCCTGGTAGAGATTCCACACGGTATCTTCGGACTCGTAGATTTCCTTGAAGATTGGCACTAGCGACGCTTGGAATTCCCAGGGCTTGGTGACATCGCGTTCGAGGATTTCTGAGGAGATCTGGTAGCCCTTGCGCGAAAGCGCAGCGAGGAAGGCGTCGTAAAGTGTTGGTTCGTGCAGTAGCTCGGTGAGCGTTTCGTGTGCCTTCGGGTCTGATTCGTGCACCTTGAGCATGCCTTCGTGCTTGTTGCCGAGGATAAACTCCACCGCACGGTATTGGAATGACTGAAAACCCGAGGATGAGCCGAGGAAACCACGGAACTGCGCGTATTCGCGTGGTGTGAGCGTTGCGAGAACAGACCACTGCTCGGTGAGGGTTTTCTGGATATGTTTCACACGAGCGAGGCATTTCAGGGCCTTGCCGAGGTCGTCCGAGTCGATCAGCCGGCGAGCTTCGAGCAGTTCATGCAGCATCAGCTTCAGCCAGAGTTCGCTGGTCTGGTGCTGAATAATGAACAGCATTTCGTCGTGATGCTCTGGGACGCTGACCGGGTGCTGGGCCGAAAGGATGCGTTCCAAATCCAGGTAGCTTCCGTACGACATGGCATTTCGGAAATCGGTGCGAACGCCGGACTCGATGTCGCGCTGATTCTTGGACTCTGCATGGTCATTGCTCATAAAGATCATCGTATCAATATCTTTGCGACCGTCACAATAATGAAAACAAGTTCCCAAGATGAGCTGCAGGGGCATTCGCGCCGGGGCGGGAATAGAATCAACCGCCCGCCCGTTATTACATGCATACGCATATAAAATTTGGATTCAGGATGGGAATAATGAGCAAATCAATCGTGGTCATCTCCGGCGGACTGGGCAACCCTTCGAGCACCTCGCTGCTCGGGCGCCAGATCGGTGAAAGCGTCGCAGCGGAACTGGCCGGTGCAGGAGTCCAAGCCGACGTACTCAACGTAGAATTGCGTGAATTTGCGCAGGACATCGTGAATAACATGCTTACCGGGTTCGCTCCACCTGCGCTGCAGGAAGTCGTGGATGCGGTTGTGAATTCCGACGTACTGGTGGCTGTCACTCCGGTCTTTTCGGCCTCGATTTCGGGACTGTTCAAATCCTTTATCGACATCCTGGATCCGAGGTCGCTGGACGGAAAGCCGGTAGTTTTGGCTGCAACTGCCGGCTCGCAGCGCCATCAACTTGCCGTGGACTACGCCATGCGACCGATCTTCTCCTACCTGCGTACGCAGATCATGCCTACTACCGTTTTTGCCGCTTCGGAAGATTTTGGCGGCGAGGGCCTTGCCGGGACCCTGGCCGAACGCACCCGGCGGGTGGCTCGCGAGGTCATTGTGGCCCTTGCCGCGGATGGAGGAAACCTCCAAGCCGATACCGATCTGGCGGATACGCGCTCGATTGCTCCATCGGTCAGCGACACGGCAAACCCCAACGACCCGCTAACCACACTTCCGTTCGAAGCCCTACTGGCGAACATCCAGGGGAGCAAAAGCTGATCCACGATCTAGCCGTTGCCTCCGGACGTTGCGGGCGGCGGATGTTAGTACGATGTGCCAGAAGCCTTGAAGCTCGATAGCATATTTACTTGTGAGCTATGTCATCCACAAAGCCCATGTAGATTTAATTCGAATGCGAAAGGTGTAGCCGTCGATGCTATCCGAGGAAATTATCACGGCGATTGCCGATGAACTTGTCGAGGCAGGCGCTACCCGTACGCCCGTGCCGCTCCTGACCGCACGCTACCCGGAAATGACCGTCGAGGACTCCTACCGGGTGCAAAACCTGTGGCGCCAGCGCAGCGAAGCCAACGGCCGTGTCTTGGCAGGCAGGAAGATCGGCTTGACCTCGCGCGCCATGCAGATGGCGACCGGAATCACCGAACCTGACTACGGCATCATTTTCGAAGATATGGTGCTGGACACCGGGTGCACCTTCAACTGGGATCAATACACGTTCCCACGAGTGGAGATGGAACTCGCTTTTAAACTGAAGAAAGATATCGAAGGCCCAAACGCGAATATTTTTGACGTGCTGGAGGCCACCGAATATGTGATTCCGGCCCTGGAGATCCTAGACTCCCGCATTGAGATGAAGGGCCGCAGCATCGTCGACACCATTAGCGACAACGCCGCGATGGGTGCCATGGTCATCGGTGGCACACCGATGAAGCCGGATGCCATCGACCTGCGTTGGGTCTCGGGCATCCTGTTCAAGAACCAGACCATCGAAGAGACCGGGGTCGCAGCGGGCGTGCTAAACCACCCGGCCGCTGGAGTGTATTGGTTGGCGAACAAAATCGCTCCGCACGGGGATAAACTCAACGCCGGGGAGATCATCCTGGCCGGCTCGTTCACCCGTCCCATGCCGGTGGACAAGGGCGACACGGTCTTCGCGGACTACGGACCGATGGGAACCGTGACATGTCATTTCGAGTAGAACCCGACCCGTCGCTCAAGGACGCGCTGCGCGAGGCAGACCATGCGCTCACCGGCATCTGGGTCTGCTCCGCCTCGGCGCTCAACGCAGAGATCTGCGCGGGCGCAGGCTTTGACTGGGTATTCATCGATGCCGAGCATTCACCCAATGACTTGCAGAATATCTTGGCGCAGCTCCAAGCGGTGCGCGGTTATTCCACCATCCCGGTAGTGCGCCCGCCGGTCAACGACCCGGTCATTATCAAGCAGTTCTTGGACCTTGGCGTGCAGTCGCTGATCATCCCGATGGTCAACGATGCCCAGCAAGCGGCCAACGCGGTCGCCGCCTGCAACTATCCGCCGCTTGGCGTGCGCGGTGTTGGCTCGGCGCTGGCGCGCTCGGCGCGCTGGAACCGAATTCCCGACTATCTGCATCGTGCAGGCGAAACGATCACCGTGATGGTGCAGATCGAATCGGCGGAAGCGGTGGAAAACGTCGCCCAGATCGTTGGCACCGAAGGTGTCGATGGGATCTTTATCGGCCCCTCGGATCTGGCAGCATCAATGGGGGTGATCGGTCAGCAAGCCCACCCGGATGTGGTCTCCGGCGTGCTGCAGTCCATCGAGGCAGCAAAAGCCGCCGGCAAATATGCCGGTGTGAATGCCTTCGATCAGGCAAGTGCGCGAAAGTACATCGAAGCCGGCGCCGATTATGTGGGTGTAGGTGCCGACGTTGCCTTGCTTGCCCGGGCCACCGAGGCATTGGCCGCGAGCTTTAAGGACGATGGACAGGCAGCTGCTCCGGCAAGTTACTAGCCTCCGGTCCTATGACCTGATGGGTTGCCGTTGCGCGTCGCTTCTCAGTGGGCGGCGGCAATGGTGGCACCATTGAAGATGATGAGCCGCGAAAAGAAACCCACGAAAGCCGTGATGCTGCGCTTGCGCAACGGATGGCCAATGCCCCTTGCCCTGCAGGGTGTGTTCGAGATTGTGCAATCTGTCGTGTTCTGCATGGCGCTGCTGATCGTGCCCCTGGTTGCGGTGTATTTCAGCGGTGGATTCCTCGAAGAATCCTTTGAGACGATCCTGCAATTTGGCGGCCTGCTGTGGCTATTGATTCACGGGGTTCCGCTAGAAGTCATGAACCTCGGACCGGAGGCAGATCCCAGCTCGGCCTCCGGGTGGTTGACACTTTTGCCCTTGGGCTTGAGCTTGCTGCCATTCATTTTCTGCTGGCGCGCAGGGCGGCGAATCGCGAGGGCCTCATACACCGACCAGTTGTGGCAAGGCCTTGCAGGGGCATTCATTACCTATGGTGCCATCGGCACCGGCATGGCCTTCCTGGCGAGTAACGCATACGCGAGGGCAGACGTCGTGCCGGCGACCTTTATCCCGCTGATCATCGCCTTCATCGGACTGATCTTTGGCGCACGCCGGGAAGCCGGTACCTGGGGCAGGCTCATCGGCGTCGACGTTGCGGCACATATATCGCGTGTCTCGCCACATCGGCGTTGGGCCGGATCCTATGTATGGCACGTCATCGTGGCCGGTTTCATCGGATATATGGCCGCCGTAGCTATTTCCGGCATCTTGATGAGTGTGACCGTGGGATTGCACTGGGCCGATGTAGCAAATATTTACCAGGAGCTGCGTCCGGGCCCCATCGGTTCCTTTGCGCTGACCCTGCTGCAGCTGGGGCTGATCCCGAATGCGGTATTTTGGGTGCTGTCTTGGATTAGCGGTGGCGGTTTTAGCATCGGCGCCGGAAGCACGCTTTCAACGTTGGAAACCACCGTGGGTCCGCTGCCGTCCATGCCGCTCTTCGCGGCATTGCCCTCGGGCGAAGCGGGAAATCAATGGCTATTTCTCTTGCTCCCGGTAGTTGCCGGAATCGTTGCTGGCTGGTACTTCCTTCGTGTGGGAGAAAACCATCTGGAAGATTGGTTTGCCCGCCGCATCCCTTTTACAATTCTCTCCCTTGGCCTGTCCACCATGTGCCTTTCAATCTTCACCGGAATAGTCGCCGGTCTCGTGAGCTTGAGCGGTTCATGGTTATCTTCGGGTTCCTTGGCCGTTGGCCGGCTGACCGAGTTGGGCCCGCATATGTGGATCACCGCCGGCGCGTTGGCGCTGCAAATTGGTTTGGGTACCGCGATCGGCTATCTGGTTGCTCCCTTGTTCGAAACTGATCCCGTACTAGAAGGATAGAAAACCCCGGCAACCTCAGGTTCGCATTCAATTCAGCGAAGGGCAACCGGCCTCCGAGTTGGTTGGGCCTTGTAGCCAGCGGGGCGAGAGGCGCAGAAAAGCATGCGATCTTTTTGCACAGCGCTGCGGTGGTGGCGCACCCGCGTATGGACCGAATCAACTGTCGAGCACTTTGGCGTTTCAGCGTAGATCATTGCATCTGAGATTCCAAGGTGTTCGTTTTTGCTTTAATCCAATGGCCGTATCGTCAGCGAATCACCATTCGGGCGGGGAAGCTGGAAATCGCCCAGTTCCTGAGAAGTCTCTGAAGTCATGACAAGCAAGACGGCCGAATCATTGCTGAGGATTTCCACCGCAGGACGAAGGTCGGTGTGATTATTGGGTACTAGCTTGTTGATCGTCTCGGTGGCGGTTTGCTCTGAAATATCCGGTGGCAACAGGAATGTCACCACGTCGAAACTCGACTCGCCGCCGGTTACCGCTAGCAGGATACCGTTCTCGGCCACATGCTCGACCGGTGGACAGGTTGAGGCGGCGACTTCGGGTTCCATGCCTTGCTCTTTTGGTGCGGCCACGGTGATCAAGCAGAGCTCGCCGTTGACGCCTTCGGCCACAAAATGGTCGCCATAACTCGACTGCGCCAACATCCTCAGCGCTTCGGCGGTGTAGGCCTCGGAAGTCTCGAAACCCTCCGGTAGCCGGTCTGCGTCTCCAGCTTCTTCGCTCAACACCGGCATTAGTTCGGTTGCGTCCGGAACCGGGGCGGTAGTTTCTTCGGACGCGGTATCGGCACTGCAGGCCGAAAGCATGAACAGCCCGAGGAGAGCCAAGACCAATACCTTGCCGGCGTGATGATTCTTCATACTCTTGCGGTCCTTGAACTGTGAGGATTTGGCGTGCTTATCAAGCAGTCTAATCAAGGAGATCCGCGGGGCAAAAAACGGTTGAAATAAATAACTCCTAGTAGTCCGCTAGGCTTTCAAATCCCAAATGTGGTGCAGTACATCGTGCCAAGCGTACTGGTTCAAAGTAGCTACGGTGAAGGCTGCGCCATTGGAGCGCAGCCCCTTGCGGCCATAATCGGAGCTGTCGATGCGGGCCAGCTTGTTGCTATAGAGCGAGGCTGCGGCTCGCAACCGTGCTGCTGCCTCGTCGACTTCGAGCTGGTTGTAGTTGCCCTTTTCGGCGGCCTGGTCCTGGTCCCAGCTGGGGAAGGTCGGATCATCCTGAGTGGTCATAAGCTCCAAACGGCGAGTCATCGTCACCAGCATCTCGGCTACATGAAGCACATATTCTTGATCGCTCCAACGCGTCGGGCTGGTGCGCTCTTGCGCCTGCGGGCGGCGCAATGCGAGCAGGTAGCGGTCGACGAGCTGGGGGAGCTGTTCGATAACATCGGCTGGAGACACGTTCCTCACGTCGTGATGGCATTCGGTGCAGACGGATTCTAGGACGAAGGTCCAATTCTTGTCATCCGGAATGATCTCGGTCATGGCATGCTCCTTTTCTGGTTGCGCTTCTGCCCAGTCTAGGCTGTGCAGCGCAGCTATTGTGAGCGCCGTTACTTCACCTGCCGGCGGCGGCGATAACCGCACGCCAAAGGAACCGTAGAATAGCCTGTATGCGCATTGTTGTACTTGTTTCCGGAACCGGTTCGAACCTTCAATCGGTCATTGACGCCGTGGCAACTGGCGAATTGCCTCATGTAGAGATCGCCGCAGTCGGTGCGGACAAGCACGGCACCTACGGCGTTGAGCGTTCGGCGGCCGCCGGCATCGAAACCTTCGTGGTCAATTTCAAGGACTACGCCGACCGCGGGCAGTGGAATCATGAGCTCACCGAAAAGTGCCTGTCCTACCGGCCCGACTACGTGGTTTCCTCCGGATTCATGCGCATTGTCGGCGAGGAATTCATCGATGCTTTCGACGGCACGTACATCAACACTCACCCGGCCTTGCTGCCTTCCTTCCCGGGAGCCCACGGCGTGCGGGACGCCTTGGCCTATGGGGTCAAGGTCACCGGCTGCACGGTGCACATCGCCGACGCCGGGGTAGACACCGGCCCGATCCTACGTCAAGAAGCCGTGGCAGTGCGCGACGAGGATACCGAAGACACCTTGCACGAACGCATCAAGCTGGTCGAACGCCGCTTGCTGATCGATACCTTGGCGGATCTGGCAACGGGCAAGTAGCCAGCAACGGCACAAAGTAGACTGGATGGCGACATGACTGAACATCCACACCCGGCAGAGCCCACCGGCGACGACGCCCACTTTACCGAAGCCGAACTCGAAACCGCCCTGAAGGTCTTGGGCATGGTGCACCGGCTTCCCAGCGAGGATGAGCGGCATATCGCCGTCCGCCGTGCCACCAGCAACATGTTCAAGGCCGCCAAACGCCACCGCAAATCCCAGAAGCGCGCCGAAATCACCGCGGCAGACCGGGCGGTCATCGAACGCACCGCCACCGGCTCGCCACATCGCTTGGATGACGAAACCCTGGGTCTGGATCTGAGTTCCTCCGCCGCGGAGCAAAGCGCAGGTGAATACCTGCGCCCGCGCGGCTGCTACATCTGCAAGCAGCGCTACACCACGGTCGATGCCTTCCACCATTACCTCTGCCCCGCCTGTGCCGCGCAGGGCCGCGAACGCCGGGACGCCCGCGCAGACCTCAGCGGAAGACGCGCACTGCTCACCGGTGGCCGGGCAAAAATCGGGATGCATATCGCGCTGCGCCTGCTGCGCGACGGCGCCCACACCACCATCACCACGCGTTTCCCACGCGACGCGGTCCGGCGTTTCGCCGCGATCGAAGACTCGGCAGACTGGATGCACCGGCTGCGCATCGTCGGAATCGACCTGCGTGACCCCGCTCAGGTGATCTCGCTGGCCGACCGCGTCGCCGCCGAAGGCCCGCTTGACATCCTGATCAATAACGCGGCCCAGACGGTGCGGCGCACCACCAATTCCTACCAGCACCTGATCGAAGCCGAGCATCAGCAACTTCCGGCTGAGCTCGAATTCGTGCGCGGCGGACCGGAACTGTGGGGCGAGGCCAATCCGCCGACAGAACACCCCAAGGCGCTGGCCAGCGCGTTCCGGCTCGAAGATTCAGCCCTGCTGGCACCGGCAGCCCATGCGCAATACGATGCGCAGGCGCTCGCCGAACTAGCGATGACCGCGGGTTCGGCCACCCTCGAAAAAATTGCCACCGGCACCGCGATCGACGCCGGCGGGCTGGTGCCCGACGTGGTCACCGAAAACTCCTGGACGCAGATCCTGGGGGACGTCGACGCGCTGGAAATGCTCGAGGTGCAGCTGTGCAACGTCACCGCGCCGTTCCTGCTGGCCTCGCGGCTGCGCCCGGCGCTGGCGGCCTCGGACGCGCACCGCAAGTACATCGTGAACGTCTCGGCCATGGAGGGCCAGTTCTCCCGGCGCTACAAGGGCGCCGGGCACCCGCACACCAATATGGCCAAGGCCTCGCTGAACATGCTCACGCGCACCAGCGCCGAGGAAATGCTGGCCACCGACCGGATCCTGATGTCCGCGGTGGACACCGGATGGATCACCGACGAGCGCCCGCATGACTCCAAGGTCCGCATGGTCGCCGAGGGCTGGCACGCGCCGCTGGACCTGATCGACGGGGCGGCCCGGGTCTACCAGCCGATCGTCGACGGGGAACGCGGCATCGACCTCTACGGCTGCTTCCTCAAGGACTACGAGCCCTCCCCCTGGTAGGCCACCGGCCACATCCCGGGCTGAGCGAGGCTCGTACCGGGAGCGGCTAGATTCTTGCCCGCCACGCTGGCCGGGCGCCAACCGGATGGCAGGATCACTGGCTGCCGGCGGTGGACCGCCAGCAGCTAGCTTGACTGCGGCGCGGGATGCGCAGGCAATTGCAGCTCGGCGAGAACTTTCGAATCGACGTCGCGCAACTGAATCGAGGAAATCTCGTCCAGCTGCACGGGGACGGCACCGGTCATCTGGGTCTTGCCCGTTTTCGTGGCGCTCCAAGCGCCAGCCTGGTCCACCGCGCCGGTGGAATCGACCACCCAGAGCGACAGCGTGCCCTGAGTGGGAAGTCCGCTACCTTCGAATCGGAGTTCGGTGCCCCAGGCCTTTGCATTCAGCCCCAGACCGACCTGTTGCCCGGTGAGGCCAACAACCTCATAGCTGGCATCCGGCGCCGGGGCTGGGCGCACTACCGGGGCCAGGAAGACCCCGGCGGCCACCGAAGCTGCGACAGCGACCGCGAGCGCCGACCGCTGAATCAGGCGCCGCGAGCGCCGCCGGGCACGCAAGGAGTCCAGCAAATCAACCTCGGCAGTCACCTCTGGTTCTGTGGGGCGCGGCTCCAGCAAGGTCCGCGCAGTGCCCGCGTCCACCGAACCTAAACGCCCGGCCACGGGAGCGAAGACAGCCAATTCCTGCCGGCATTCCAAGCATCCGGACAGGTGCAGTTCGAAGGCAGCCTGCTCATCAGGGCTCAGCCCGCCGAGCACATGCGCTCCAAGATCAATGTGCTCGTTCACTGCCCAACCCCCATCTCCTCCAAGATCCCGCGCAGGGAACGCATCGCGTAGTAGGCCCGCGATTTCACCGTACCCTCCGGGATGCCTAGATCCTGTGCTGCCTGCGCCACCGTGGAACCGAAATAATGCAGATGCAAAACTACCTTGCGGTGTTCGAAGCTCAAGCGCATGAGCGCTTCCTCCATCAGTATCCGGTCCAAGGCCTCGGATATTTCTCGCGAGGTGTCGCCGGCCTCCGGATCGGTTTCGCCCAAGGGCTGAGCCGAAATTCGGGCAGCCGCCCGGCGGTGCCGATCGATAATCACATTGCGCGCCGTCGCAAACAGATAACTGCGCAGCGAGCCGGTCAATACCGGCGCAGCCTTCCAAACTTTTAGCACGGTCTCCTGCACCACATCTTCGGCCTCGTCCCGATTGTCCGCGACACGCAAGGCAAAGCGCCGCAGCGCCTCTCCATGCTCGCGGTAGATGTCGGAGACTACCTGTGCGTCTAATGGCACCTTCGCTCCAGTCGGTCGTCGTGAGGGCAAAGCTTCACCCACTAAGACGCGCCGGTACGGAAAATGGTTCATTCACATTCCAAGTATGCGCAGAAAAAATTGCAAAAACATGAACCAGAACACATTTCTCTGCGTCTTAGACATTGAGGGCAGTTTGCGGGCAACTCTGCTCAATGGCCTCGCGTGGATTCGGTCTTGGCCGGGGCCAGACCGCTCAGCCCGTCCGATGAAAGGAATGCATCATGAATACGATCAGCCGCAGGAAATTTGCTGCTCCCGCCGCGGTGTTATTTGGCGCGGCCTTGCTGCTTGCCGGTTGCGGTGGCGGCGCGGGCAGCGGCGACGACAGCGGTGGCGGCATGTACGGCGGGCCGAAGAGCACCTCCGAAGCGCCGATGGACACCGCTGCGGGCGTTGACTTGGGTGTTGCTTTCACGAGTTTGGGTGATGTCGTGGTGGACGCGAACGGCATGACCCTGTACTACTTCACCAACGACACGGCCGGCACCACGACCAGCGCCTGCACCGGCGAGTGCCTGGCCAATTGGCCGATCGCCACAACCACCAGCGACACCCCGACCCTGGAGGGAGTCACCGGCGAAGTTGGAACTATCACCAGTCCCGAGGGCGAAATGCATCTGACGCTCAACGGAATGCCGCTGTACACCTTCATCAGTGACAGCAAAGCGGGTGATGTTGCCGGCCAAGGGGTCAACGAAGTCTGGTACGCGGTCGCACCCGACGGGACGATGATCCAGTAGCGGCGCCGGATACTGCGGTCGACTCACGGAGCGTCAAGGGGTACCTGGTCCACGCGAGACAGCGCGTGGACCAGGGGCCCCTTGCCTGCAGCCGGCTAGCTGGCCAAGCCGAAGCGAACCGTGCGCACCTCGAAGGCGCCCAAGGCAAGGCGCACCTCAGCGTCTGCCACCTCGGGGCCGTCCTCGGGGAGCGCATCTTCCAGCAGGCTCACGGTACTCGCCGCCGCGATTTTTGCGTTGATTTTCAAGCTGCCGCGCGCTCGCCGTCCCAGCGACTCGTAGACCCGAACTACCAGGTCGCCGGAGCGATCGGAGGCAAGCTTCACGCTGGAAACCACCAGTCCTTCGCCGTCGAGGGTGACCAGCGGAGCCACCGGCGTGGCACCCTGGATGACCCGCTCGGCGCTGTTCAGCAAGGCTCCGGCCTCGGTCGCCGAGGCGATATCCGCACCGATGACCAAACCGTAGCGGTGGGTCTGGCGCCCCTGGTCGGTTTCCGGGTCCGGGAACCGCGGAGCGCGCAAGAGCGACAAGCGCAAGGTGGTGGAGATGCCGGCCTCGGTGGAGTCGCGGGTGACATCGAAGCCATAGATGGAATCGTTGATCAGTGCCGCACCGAAGCCGGGCTCCTGCGCGAGCACGAAGCGGTGCATGGAGGTTTCAAACTTTGCAGCCTCCCAACTGGTGTTCACGTGGGTGACTCGTTGGTGGTAGCCGAACTGCGTCTCAGCGATCGTATGCTCCGCACGAATATCCAGCGGGAAGGAGACCTTGAGGAACTTCTCCGCCTCATGCCAGTCGGTGCTCTGCTTGATCTGCAGGGTCCGGGAGCCAGGAGCTAGAACGAGCTGTTGTTCGATCTTGGAATTCGAGAAGCTGCGCAGAATTTCCAGCGTCACGCTTCCATCCGCTTCACGGGAAAGCTCCATCGAGTCCACCGCGCGCAGGTCGGTGACCTGATTGCGGTAGTACTTGTCCACGTCCCAGGCATCCCACATATTCGGGAAGTCCTGATGCAGCTGCAATAGGTTCGCCACCTGCCCCGGAGCGATGGTTTCCCGGCCGGTAGCCACATCGATTGCGGAGCTCACCAGACCCTCGGCGGTGACGAAAATCCGCACCAGAGCGTTCTCCAGCAGGTATCCGCCCTCATGCTCGGCGATCTGCACCGCCTCGTGTTCGGCTGCGCAAATTTCGCCGGCGGCCCCGAAGGGTATGCCCGCACGGGCAAAGGCTGCGCCGTTGAAGGTCAGCGACGTCGTGCCCGTTCCGGCGAGCGTTTGCTGCGCTGCGCCAATGAGCGCTTCTGCTTCCTCGATGACCTGCCCGTACCGGGCCACCACCTCGCGGTGCACCCAGGCGATCGAGGTACCCGGAAGGATGTCGTGGAACTGGTGCAGCAATACCGTCTGCCATAGCGCGTCGATCCGCTCGTAGGGGTATTCGGCGCCGGCATAGATGGCGGCGGTGGCCGCCCATAGTTCGGCTTCTACCAGCAGCTGCTCGGTGCGCCGGTTCCCCTGTTTGGTCTGGTGCTGGCTGGTGAGCGTGGCGCGGTGAAGCTCAAGATAGAGTTCGCCCACCCAGACCGGCGGGCTTGGCAACTCCTGCTGGGCGCGGTCGAAGAAGTCGTTGGGATGTTCCCACTTCACCGTGGCGCTGCCTTCAAGGTTTGCCAGGCGGCGTGCCTTGCCGGTCATCTCGCGCGTGGTTCCGCCGCCACCGTCGCCCCAGCCCACCGGGGCGATCGAATTGTTGGTCAGCCGTGACTCGCGGAATTGTCGGGAAGCCTTGGCGACTTCCTCGCCGGAAAGCTGCGAGTTGTAGGTATCCATGGAGGGGAAGTGGCTGAATATTCGCGATCCGTCGATTCCCTCCCACAAGAATGAGTGGTGCGGGAATTTATTCTGCTGGTTCCAGGAGATCTTTTGGGTGAAGAACCATTCAAAGCCTGCCCGGCGCATCAGCTGCGGCAGCGCGGGGGAGTAGCCGAAGGAATCCGGAAGCCACACTCCGGCCGAGGTGATCCCGAATTCGTCGCGGAAGAACTTCTGTCCATAGAGGAATTGACGGACCAGCGACTCCCCGGAAGGCATCACCGTGTCCGATTCGACCCACATGCCCCCTAGGGGGAGGAAACGGCCGTCGGCCACCGCCTTTTTCACACGGTCCCACACTTCGGGGCGGTGTTCCTTCAGCCAGGCGTATTGTTGAGCGCTGGACATTCCGTAGAGGAACTCATCATCGTAATCCAGCAGTTCCACCATGGAGGAACAGGTGCGTGAGACCTTACGGATGGTTTCGCGCAGTGGCCACAACCAGGCGGAGTCGATATGCGAGTGGCCGATCGCCGAAATCTGATGGGCGCTGTGTTCCGCCGGGGCGGCGAGCACCTGGGAAAGACGGTCGCGTGCGGCCTGCGCGGTGTCAACGATGCGCTGCAGGTCCAGCACGTCCATTGAGTTATCCAGCGCCTGCAGAATCTGCATGCGCCGTGGACCGTCGGGCAGCTCGGCTTGCAGATCCAGCAGCACTTCAAGGTCGAGGACCAGATCATGGACGACCGGTTCGAAGACCGCTAAATCCATGCGGCGAGTGGTGTAGAGCTTGCGCGGGGACGAAGTAAGGATATCTCCCTGCTCGGTGGGCAAGAACGGGTGATAATCCAGGAGCACCGGATTGGAAGCTGCCTCCAAGAAGAGCTCGAGTTGTTCACCGCCTTCGGCTGACTCGCTGACCGGAACCCATTGATTGCGCGGGTTCAGCGCCTTGATGGTAATCCCGTCGGGACGGTAAATCAGCCCTTCGCACTGGAACCCGGTCATGTTGGCATCGAAGCCTAGATCAATGACCGCCTCCACGCGGCGTCCGGCCCAACTTTCTGGGATCTGTCCGCGAAGCCTGAACCAGGTGGTACCCCAAGCGGCACCCCACGCGCCGCCGACCTGGGTCGGCGTGTAGTCAAGGGCAATACCTTCCACGGCGGGGATCGGTTCACCTGGCAGCTCATGCCACGACACCTCCAGCGGGACAGAATCCGAATACACCGAGGGAAGGATTCGTTCATTGAGGACGCGTTTGACGCGTCCGGTGGTCAGCGAGATGTCATCATGCATGAATGCCTTTCTCGGAACAAGGGTTCCTTGAGAACAGTAAGCTTGCTTTTAGACTATCCAATAAGCGGAATGGTTGAGCTCTCCACCGCGCTCTCACGTGGACGGTTCTGCAAGATCGCGTTCTGTGCAGGTGGTTTGGCTGCTTGCTCGGCCATTGGGCAAGCGCGATGAAAAGCTAAAGCCGGGTAAGAGCCCGAAGAGACGGCAGACAAAGGTCACCATGGAATCGACGCACGCAAGTGAATCAGTACCGCTTCGACTGATCGCGCTCGATATCGGTGGAACAAAAACGCACGCGGTGCGCTACCTGGACGACCAGATCGTTGCAGAGGTTCGCACCGGCAGCGCCAACGTGCAAAACGTCAGCCTGGATGAAGCCCGGCAGGCGCTACGCGAAGCGTTCGCGGAACTCGGCGAACCGCAGGTTGATTTGGTGATTGCAGGTGCCGGAGGGATCGACACCGACGCCGATAGCCTGGCGCTGCGCAAGCTCATCGAACCGTTTGTTCCGGATGCGGAGGTCCGGGTGGTGCACGATACCCGGCTGATCCTGGCCGCCGGGCAATCGGACCTGGGGATCGCGGTCATTCTGGGAACCGGGTCAGCGATTTGGGGTCTGAATTCCGCCGGGCAGACCGCACGGTACGGGGGATGGGGTTACCTGCTGGGAGACGAAGCAGCGGGCTACTGGTTTGGCCGAGAGGCGGTGCGCCACGCCCTGGATGAGTTCAACCGAGGTCGGCGCGAGTCGGCTCTGACCTCGTCGTTGCTGGAGCATGTCGAGTGCGCGAATCCCGAAGAGCTCATTGGGCTCTTCCACAAGCGAAGTTCGCGTGAATACTGGGCTCGGTGCGCACCGCTAGTTTTCCAAGCTATTGCGGCGGGGGATGCTGCGGCCGAAGAAATTCTTCAGCAGGCGATCACCTTTGTGGTCTCCAAGGTGTGCGTTGTCGCCGGCCAGCTGGGAATCTCCGCTCCCATAGTGCTCGGCGGTGGGGTAATCGAGCACCAGCCCATTTATCAAGAGCGCCTCCGCGCGGCACTAGCCGCCGAAGGTTTCGAGGACCTTCGCTTCTTGGCCCGAAGCCCGGTGCACGGGGCGGCATTCCTTGCCGGCCTAGCGGATGATCTCTAAGGTTTTCACAGGGATGCTGCACGAAGCGCGAGCGATAGCCAGCCCGCCGTAAATCCGGTTGTTCACCCCGGTGTCATCGCACCAGTCCACCGCGTGCGGAAAGGCGCTGATAGCCGCCTTGCCAAGTTCCATGTCCTGCGGCACTTCGAAGGTGTAGCTGAACTTCCCGGCATCGCCCATGGATTCGGTGGTGTGGATGACTTCGTTGCCTTGCACATCGGTGATGCTGATTTCCACCTGGGCTTGGGGTCCGTAACGAGGGTCGCAATCCGCATCTGGTGCCGAAAATTGCACCGGTTCTCCGCGCTGCGCGGTCCCGTGGGACAGCGAAAATTCCGGCGGCATGCAGGCCGAATCCGGCCAGGTGGCCGCGCTGCAGGAGGCCAGCGTTCCCGCCAGGGCGCCCGCGAAAATCAGCGGGAATGCTACCCGGTGCGTGACGCCGAGTGGCCGCACAGTTCCGAGCCTAGGCATGAGCTCACAATACCTCGGCAAGCAAGGAAAAAGTCGCCTCGTCCACCACGAAGTATTCATGCTCCCTTTAGCTTGCGCGGTTCCTAGTGGAGGTCGCGCCCGCGGGTCTCCGGGGCGAAGCGGGCCATGAACAACACCGCGAGGATCACCAAGAAGGTAGCCCCGGCGAAGAGCCAGGGAAGTCCGACGATCGGCCATAGCGCGGCGAAGAGCAACGGACCAAAACCCGCGGCAAAGCGGGACATGGTTGAGGCCCAGCCGAAGCCACTGGCGCGCAGTTCGGTCGGGTACAGCTCGGAGACGTAGGCATACAACACCGGAATCGCCACCTGGACCACAACGCCGAACACCAGAATCCAGGCCACCGCGGTGGCCGGTGCATCCAGGCTGACTGCGACCACGATCAGCACGATCCCCGCCAGTGGTGCGGAGATGCCGAGCAGCCATTTGCGGCCCACTCGCTCTACGAGCAAGGCGGCGATCAGCACACCGACCAGACCCATCAGGGCCATCACCGCGGTGGCGAAAAACGAGGCGGACTGCGCCATGCCGGCTTCGGTCAAAATGGTGGGAAGCCAAGTCAGTGCCAGGTAGTAGACGAGCAAGACGGTGACGAACAACAGCCAGCTGGTTGCCGTCAGCTTGGCCGAGTAGCGCCACAGCTCCACGACTTGCTCCCACCAGCGTGGTCCCTTGCCAGATGGGGCCGCCTCGATGACGTAGTCCCGAGGTGCGGCACCGGTGCGCTGCACCAATTCATCGATGACTTGTCGGGCTTCGACCTCGCGTCCCTTGGCCGCCAGGAACAGCGGGGATTCGGGCATCTTCAAACGCACCAGAAACACCATGAAGGCCGGAAGGATCATCACCGCGAGAATCAAGCGCCAGTTCTCGGCAGTGGCCATAACCCACCCGGAAACGAAGAAGGACAGCGCCGCGCCGATGGGCCACCAGCCATCCATTGCCGTGAGCACCCGTCCGCGCAGTTTTGCCGGGGTGAATTCGCCAACCAGGGCGTAGTCCACCGGAATGCAGCCTCCCAGACCTACTCCTGCAAGGAAGCGGAAGACAACAAAGAAACCAAAGTTAGGGGAGAGCGCGCCAAGCACGGTGAATATCGAAAACATCAGCAAGGTAAGTGAGAAGGCATTTTTGCGACCGTATTTGTCCGCGATCCCACCCCAGAGGAAGGCGCCAAGCGCCATGCCCACCAGGTTAGAGGTTCCAAGCAACGCGGCTGTGGGGCGGTCCAGGCCCCATTCGGCGGCCACCAACGGGATGAGCGCACCGTTCAGGGTCACGTCCCAGGCATCAAACATGAAGCCCAGCCCGCCAATGATGAAGATGGTGCCTTGCACCTTCCATTTGAAGGGCAGCTCCTGCACAATGTGCGTGCCGGAGGGGAGTATGGCAGTTGACACTGTCGTTGGCCTTTCCTTGGATTGGCCACATAAAGTGCGGCACGCTTCGCGTCGAAGCATACCGAAACCTGTAGCTTCAGCGCACCTCATTACGCCTTTTGCACCGCTTCGTCAAGGCCTGTTGCGCGTGGCCAGAAGGGAGTATTCTCTGGTCATGGGAGTAGATTGGACCGCTCTCGAAGAGGCGATACGGGTGGCTGCCCTTCGACACGCGGCGGAAGTGATTGCCGAACACCCGGAACAGAACTTCTATGCCATTGCCCTGCATGGGGTCAGCACCTCGGAGAGCGAGAACATCGCTATGCCGCTGCTGGCATTAAATTCTGTTGAAGCGCTCGAACGCGATCGCCAAAGCGAATCTCGGGACTTACTGGTGGAACGCGGCGAAGATCTCGACGAGGACGACAACTACGAGGATCGTTCGGACGCTGAGGTTCAGGGGCAGCTCAGCGTTGAGCATGTCACCGAATCCGAGGATGAGTTGCAAGACTCCGCGGATGAGACCGACGCGGACGAGGACAGCGAAGATCTCGATGCCGTCCTGAGCGCCATCGAGGCAGATCTCGAAGAAGACGATGGCGACAGTTTCTACTCAGATAAGTGGGAACCGAGCGATTGGCATTGGTCCGCAATCGATCTATGCCAAGACCCGGCCGCGCAAATCTGGTCAGATGCGATGACGGATCTAGCTACCCGCGAAGGGTGGGAGAGCACAATTAAGCGTTATTATCACACCCTCGTTGCCGTCGCTCAGTCATTGCGTGAGGAGCTGAACGAACGGACAAAAGTCGACTTGGTCGCCTATGTTGCCGACGACGATCATGCAGAAAAACTGCTCGAACTCTGCCTGACACCGCAGCAGCTCGTCGAGCATTTCCCGCAGCTGGAGCAACCAGTTCAGTAGCGCTGACATGAACTGAAGAATCGCCTGCTTCCGGCGCTAGAATAGGAAAGGCGACCATTGGTTGCCCGCCCCTTTTCATCTCACCGCCGGGAGAGCATTTTCGTGAGTAAGACCGTCTTGGATCGTGTGGCCATCCGCCGCGCCTTGATTTCCGTATACGACAAGACTGGCCTGGAGGAACTGGCCGCCGGACTGCACCAAGCTGGCGTGCAGTTGGTCTCCACCGGTTCCACCGCCAAGAAGATCGCGGCAGCAGGGATTCCAGTCACCGAGGTAGAGCAGGTAACCGGCTCCCCGGAAATGCTCGATGGCCGTGTGAAAACCCTGCACCCGCGCATCCACGGCGGCATCCTCGCCGACCGTCGCGTGGGCGAACATATGGACACCCTGTCCGCCATGGATATCGAGCAGATCGATCTAGTCGTGGTGAACCTTTACCCATTCGTCCAGACCGTAGCCTCGGGAGCCAGCCAGGATGAGGTTGTCGAGCAGATCGATATCGGAGGACCTGCCATGGTCCGCTCGGCCGCGAAGAACCACGCAGCCGTGTCCATCGTGGTGGACCCAACCTTCTACTCCAAGGTCGTCGAGGCCGCCGCAGAGGGCGGCTTCGATCTGAAGACCCGTCAGCGTCTGGCAGCGAAGGCCTACGCCCATACCGCGGCATACGACACCGCAGTGGCTTCTTGGACCGCCAGCCAGTTCCTTGACGAGGACGGCGACGGTGTTATCGACTGGCCAGCCTACGCAGGCGTAGCCCTGCAGCGTGCCGAAGCCCTGCGCTACGGTGAAAACCCGCACCAGCAGGCAGCCCTGTACGTTGATGAAGCGGCCCCAGCCGGTATCGCTCAGGCGGACCAGCTGCACGGTAAGCCGATGAGCTACAACAACTACGTGGATGCCGATGCGGCGCTGCGCGCCGCTTTCGATTTTGAGCAGCCCGCGGTGGCAGTGATCAAGCACGCCAACCCCTGTGGTGTTGCGGTCGCTTCCCCGGAGGCGGCCAATCCAATCGCCGAGGCCCATGCCAAGGCGCATGCCACCGATCCGGTGTCGGCTTTCGGCGGTGTCATCGCCGCTAACCGCACGGTGACCAAAGCAATGGCCGACACGGTCAAGGGCATCTTCACCGAGGTGGTCATCGCACCGGACTTCGAACCAGAAGCAGTAGAGATCCTCTCGGCCAAGAAGAACATCCGCCTGCTGGCATTGCCAGAGGGCTACGCGCGCAACGCAAACGAGTTCCGTCAGGTTTCCGGCGGCATGCTGGTGCAGGCCAGTGACAAGATCACTGCTGCCGGTGACGACGTGGCGAACTGGACCCTTGCAGCCGGCGCAGCTGCCGACGAGAAGACGCTGGCAGATCTTGCCTTCGCTTGGCGTGCGGTGCGTGCGGCGAAGTCGAACGCAATTCTTATCGCCAAGGACGGTGCAGCCGTGGGTATCGGCATGGGCCAGGTCAACCGCGTCGACTCGTGCAAGCTTGCGGTCGAGCGCGCCAACACCCTCGGCGTGAAGGTTGAATCCGGTGCAGATGCCGCCGGGGGCGCGGAAAACGTTGACGGCTCCGCTTCTGAACAACGTTCCGAAGGCGCCGTTGCCGCCTCGGATGCGTTCTTCCCGTTCGCCGATGGCCTGCAGATCTTGCTTGACGCCGGAGTGAAGGCTGTCGTTCAGCCTGGTGGTTCGGTTCGTGATGAGGAAGTTATCGCCGCGGCGAATGCTGCTGGCATCACCATGTACTTCACCGGAGCGCGTCACTTCTTCCACTAGGAAATTTCCACGGTGCGGGCCGTCAAATCATCAATCATTGATGATTTGGCGGCCCGCTGCCGGTTAACACTAAGTATTCGTTATTTATATTGAGAATCATTCTCATGTAAGCTCGAGCCTTATGAAGCTTATTTTTGTCTCATCTTTGGAAGTCCACTGCCGAGATGTCGCCGTCAGTCGACTGCTTGGGAAATATCCCGAGGCGCTGGTCATCGGCCACGATCTGCTAGAGGGCAATCGCGTTCTGCGCCGCGTTGAAGGAAAGCATAATGCTACCGAGCGCGCCGAATCCGTACTCGAGCACGGCTGCATAGGCTGCGCTGTGCGCTTTGAAATTCTCCCGACGCTGTTGCGCCTGCTACCTGGGCGCGAAGATGCCGTGGTGATCCAACTGCTGCCGGCTACTTGGCATAGTGATCAGGTCTTGGACATAGTGCGTTCCGACCTTGCGGGGCGTGGGGTCACAATCGACCACGTGGTCCTCGCGCTGGACCCGGCCGCGACGGAAGACCAGTTTTGGGATCGACGGACCCTGTGGGAATCAGGCTTCAACGCCATGCCAAATGATGAGCGAACCGCAGGGGAGTTCCTGATCCGCGAACTCGCGCTGGCCGATAGCCTGATGCTCGTTGAAGGGGTGAGCGTAGAGCTTCTTGGCGAATCGGCTGAGCATCTAAAAACTTCCGGTGAGCAATACGAGCATGGGGCGAGGCTGATCGCGGAATTAGCGCCGCATGCGGTGCTCAATTCAGGCGCAGGCGAAGTTGTTCTGGGCGATTACGACCAGCACGAAGCCCTTCGTAGGTCTCGCCCCGGCCATTTCTCCCAGGGTGCGGGTGCTTCGGAGATTGCAGATTCAAAAATTCTCATCAGAGTCGAGCGACCACTTGATGCCGACCGTTTCCGCGAGGTGCTGCCGGAGGTTGTCGCAACCTGCATGTGCGTTCGCGGGACGCTCTGGATGGCAAGCTGCCCCGGAGTACGCGTTGCGCTCACCGGTACGGGGCCACGGGTCTGGATGGAATCAACCGGGGCATGGGAAAGCGACGTCGCGTGCACTCATCTGGAATTGACCGGCTCGGAGCATTGTGAAGCTGAGGTCAGGGCGCTTTTGGAATCCTGCGAACTAAGCGATGAACAGCTTCTGGCCCTGCATGGCGCTTCGAGTGCAACTGGGCCAGATCAGGAGGAGTCGGATATATGGGGAAGAGGTGAAAGCGTATGAAGGTTAGAAATTCAATCCGAGCACTGAAGAAGGTGCCCGGTGCTCAAGTGGTCCGCCGTCGCGGCAGGGTCTTTGTGATCAACAAGAAGAATCCAAGGATGAAAGCGCGTCAGGGCTAGTCATGCTCGCGCGGCACCTCGGCTCGCAAAAGCCCTGAAGTTGTTTTTTTGCGGGTCGAGGTGTCGTATTTTAAGAATTCTTGTGCCAATGTTTGGGTACGCAGTTGCAGGTCAATCGCGGTCTCTGGAAAATCCGGGAAGAGGATTGTTGAACAACCTCTTGTGCAGATTGTTGAACAACCTGTATTCTTCTGTGAGTCACCAAGACTTGTGACCGCAGTCACCGCAACCTGTAATGGATGGAACCATGGCACATTCAGAGACTCAGCCGCAGCTCAGCAGTAGGGCACGGCGCACAGCCCTTATGGGCGCCATGTTCCTCATGGCAACAAGCGCAATCGGGCCGGGGTTCATCACCCAGACCTCGGAATTTACGGTCAAGCTAGGAGCGTCCTTCGCCTTCGCGATCGTCGTTTCGATCTTGGTAGACATCGCAGTTCAGCTGAACGTCTGGCGAGTTATCGGAGTCTCCGGAATGCGCGCCCAGGAATTGGGCAACAAGGTGCTTCCCGGCGTCGGCTGGTTCCTTGCAGCGCTGGTATTTATCGGTGGCATGGTCTTCAACATTGGCAATATTGCCGGCACCGGTCTTGGCATGAACGCGATGATGGGCGTTGACCCAAAAATAGGTGGCGCAATTTCAGCGGCAATCGCCATTCTCATCTTCCTATCGAAGAAAGCCGGCATGGCACTGGACCGGATCGTGGTACTCCTCGGGGCGATCATGATCCTGTTGATGCTCTACGTTGCAATCATTGCTGCCCCGCCGGTTGGCGAAGCGCTGAAGAACACCGTGATGCCGGAAAACATAGATTTCTTGGTCATTACAACGCTGATCGGCGGCACCGTCGGTGGCTACATTACTTATGCCGGTGCGCACCGCATGATTGACTCCGGCACTTCGGGCGTCGAGCATGTCAAGGCCGTTAGCCGCATCTCGGTTGTCAGCATCATCGTCACAGGTGTCATGCGAGTATTGTTGTTCCTCGCCATCTTCGGCGTCGTTGCCGGTGGCGTGGCCTTGACCAGCGACAACAAGGCCGCCGAGGCCTTCGGCGCAGCAGCCGGAGATATTGGACTACGCACCTTCGGCGTCATCCTCTGGTCCGCCGCGTTGACTTCCGTCATCGGAGCCGCCTACACCTCGGTTTCCTTCGTCACCAAATCGGTGACCAAAGAACGCACACGAAATCTGATCACTGTGGCGTTCATCGCCGTATGCGCCGCAATCTACCTATTCCTGGGCCAAGCCCCACAGACCTTGTTGATCTTCGCCGGCGCCTTCAACGGATTGATCCTCCCCGTTGGCTTTGCGGTCCTGTTGTGGGTGGCTTGGCGCCGCCGAGACTTGCTGAACGACTACAAGTACCCGGCATGGCTGTTGATTATTGGCGCCTTGACTTGGCTCTTGACCATTTACCTCGGATGGATGTCGCTCACTGGCCTGTCAAAAATGTGGGCCTGAGCTCGCGTCTGAGATCTAGGAGAACTTCATGATCCCGCTCGAACCACATCGCGACGAACGTGCCAGTATGGCCCCGTCAGCAGCCCGTAAACTCTTTCGGCAAGGACTGAGCGTACCCACCGCTGGGTATGCTGCCGGATATGCCCAAGCGAATCTGATCATCGTGCCACGCGAGCTGGCCTTTGAGGTACTACTCTTTGCCCAGCGCAACCCGAAGTCTTGCCCGATTCTAGGGGTACTGGAAGCGGGCCAGACGAGCAACGAATTACTGCCCGATGGCGATATTCGCACCGATCTTCCGAAATACACGGTCTACCAAAACGGCCAGAAAATAGCCGAACCTACGGATCTGAGCGAGTATTGGCGAGATGATCTGGTGACTTTCATCGTGGGGTGTTCATTCACCTTCGAAGCGGCCCTGATTGAAAATGGCATAGGCGTTGCCCACATCGACCAAGGTGTGAACGTGCCTATGTACAAGACGAACATTCGCAGCGCCTCGGCCGGGAGTATTTCCGGACCGATGGTCGTCTCCATGCGTCCAATACCGGCTTCTCAGGTAGCGGACGCCGTGCGTATCACTTCCCGCTACCCAGCGGTACACGGAGCCCCGGTTCACGTGGGCAATCCCGAAGAAATAGGCATCACGGATCTGGGCAAACCAGACTTCGGAGATGCACTCACCATTCCGGACGGAACCATTCCAATTTTTTGGGCATGCGGCGTGACCCCACAAGCCGCTGTCATGGAATCCCGTCCTGTGCTGGCTATCGGACACGCCCCCGGGCATATGTTAATCACCGATGCCAGGGACTCGATGTATCAGGTGCCGTAACCCCCAAAGTACGAGTACCTGTTGAGTCCAGTGCCGCGATTCCATCCCCAAGGAATCGCGGCACTTCTAATTAACGCGGCTCCGCGTCCGCCTGTAATTCGAGCCACGCATCAACCTCGGCTACGCGAGCCGCTTTTTCTCCCGCTTCGAGGAAAGATCCGTCAAAGGAATTCCGGGCCAGCGTAGCCAGCTGCGAGGCAGTCAAGGAGAATTGTTCGGTGATGGCCGAAAAGTTGGCATCCATATAGCCGCCGAAATAGGCAGGATCATCCGAATGGATGGAAACCTTCAGCCCAGCTTCGAGCATCTGAGGCAACGGATGATCTGCCAGGGTATCCACTGCACGCAATCGCACATTCGAAAAAGGACATACCGTCAGCGGCATCTGTTCATTGACCAAGCGTGTCACGAGCTCAGGGTCCTCCAAGCAACGGATGCCGTGATCAACGCGCTCAACCCGCAACAGGTCCAAGGCCTGACGGATATAGTCAGCTGGCCCTTCCTCGCCCGCATGGGCCACCAGATGCAAGCCGTGCTCGCGGGCGTAAGCGAAGACCTCAGTAAAGAGCTCAGGAGGGAATCCAAGCTCGGTAGAGTCCAGTCCGATTCCGTCGATCTCATGCTTTTCGGAAACAATCAGCTGCAGGATTTCCATGGCAGAGGCTGCCGGGGCGTGTCGCCAGAAACAGGCAATGAGCTTATGAGTCATGCCCCAACGCTGCTTGGCTTCATCAAGACCAGCACTGATTCCGGAAATCACGTCGGACAGTGTCAGCCCGCGTTCCAAATGTGCTTGGGGATCAAAGAACAGTTCAACGTGACGAACACCAGAATCGTGTGCTCGCTGCAGGTAGGCGCGAGTGATTTCATGGAAATCTTCGCTGGTGCGCAGCACGGCCATATTCGCGTAGAAAAGATCAAGGAAGGACTGAAGGTTGTTAAAATCGTACTGCTCCCGCAGCTCCTCCACCGACTGGTAGGGCAGAGCGATCCGATTTTTGGCGGCAAGGGCAAAAATCGTTTCGGGCTCTAACGAACCTTCCAAATGGATGTGTAGTTCGGCTACAGGCAGTTTCAAGTCTTGTCCTTTCGGAAAATGAACCAAAGAATGGCTGCTTCGGTCCGTCGCAGCATCGGCGCAAGGAAAATATGCAGTATCCGTGGCGGACAAACTCCACTCAAGTTGCTCTGGCCACGTACTAATTGACCTGCTAGCCGTTTCTAACGATACTCTCCAAACAGAACGCTGGGCCCAAGGCATGATGAGGTGGCGATCACCCAAGTGCTGGAAGGACCGGCTTAGCTGCCGGTTTGAGATTCACCAGAATTACCAGACCAGAGCCTAATGAGTTCCTGGCGAATTCGGTTGGGAGTGGTTCCCAACCTTTTGAAGGCTTTGGACGCGATGCCTTCGCTACCGCGAAGCAGCCCCAATAAGAGATGCTCGGTGTCGACCAAGTCATGGCCTAGCTCTTTGGCCTCGTGCAGCGATAGCTCTAAGAGCTTCTTTACATGCTTGGTGATCGGCAGCTCGCCAGTAATTCCGGACTTCTCGTTGCCTGCCAACGCGTTGACCTGCTCGCGCACATTTTCGTAGGAGATGTTCAGGGCCTCAAAAGTTTTGGCAGGAATACCAGCAGGTTCTCGCACCAGAGCGAGCAGGAAATGCTCCGTGCCTAAATGGTCGTCGTTTCGAGCAGTGGCTTCTTGCTGTGCCAAGACAACGACAAGCCGTGCTCGATCGGTGAATTTCTCAAACATGTCGGCACGGTCCTTCCCACCTAGTACTTCGATGCTACGCGCTTCACGGATCATGTGAAGAGAAAATGCCGTGCAGATTTTCAACGAAACAGCGTATTCGCGAGCACGGCTAGGGGCCTCTGCAACCGTATTGAGGACAGTTTTTGGTTAGGGATTTTCGCACACCGAGTCATCGGCACAGCCCGGACATTAATCTACGACCGGCTATGCCGGTCCCATAACCTGGTATACCTCAGGACTGGACGACCAGGCGCAGACGCACTTAGCTCGCCAGCAATGAGTGGACGTACGCGTACTTTTCCGCCAACCGGGTTCGTACCGCGTCCTCAAGCAGCGCAGTGCGTTCCGGGGAGGTGTTGTCCGCGAGGTCGGCGTACTTGACCATGAGCCCGATGGGGTTTGCCCGGACCCGGGCACAATAATCTTCGATTTTCTCCCCTTCGCGTTTGGTCACCGAAATGACAGCATCGATGACCTGCTGCGGAATCCCAGTAGACCGAAGATCCGAGGAAGTGACCGCGCAATCTTCAAGGACGTCGTGTAGCCAGGCCGCAGCGATAGCCGCTTCGCTACCGCCTTGTTCACTAACGTTGGCCGCCACGCGAGCAGGATGCATAATGTAATCCGCGCCTGACTTATCGTTTTGCCCTTCGTGGGCTCGACGTGCAATCGTTTCGGCCAATGCAGGCAAAGAAGACTCAGGCATAGCGCTCCTAGATCTTTTGAGATGACTCGTAATGGTCGAGAAGTTCGGCTTCCGCGGTATCCAGGTAGCCCAGTAGGGTTTGGGCTGCTTCGTTCCGTTGGCCGGAGGCCAGCAATTCAACAAGTGCAGCGTTTCGTTCCACATAGTGCGAATGGAAATCTGGGGCATCACTCATCGAATGGAAGACCAAGCGCATTTTGGCGAGAATTCGGCCCATGAGTTCGAGCAAGTGAACGCTCCCGGTGGCTCGCACCACGGACTCATGAAAGCGTTGATTGGCATCAGCCATGCCCGGAACGTCATGCGCTTTGGCCGCGGCGCGCGCCTCGACGATCGCCTGGGCCAGTGCCGGGACATCCAAAGCGGGCCCCCACGCAAGCGCTGCGGGTTCGATGGTGCGACGCACCGCGTAGATCTCACGGATGTCTGCGGCACCCGGGGACGACACGAACACTCCACGGTTTGGAATTCGCGTGATGATCAATTCACTGTCCAAGAGCGTGAACCCCTCGCGGAGGGTATTACGTGAGACTCCCAGCGCGTCGGCCAGCGCCTGCTCCGACAGCTTAGAGCCTGGCAACAGCCGCCCCTGGGCGATTTCTTGGCGCAACGTCGAGGCCACCCAGGTGCTGGTATGCGCATGGGTGGATCCGCTGCCCAGCGGAATCGAAGTGTAGATCTCGTTCACGCTCATTCCTCTAATCTAGCCAGTGCTTCGCAGAATCCCGCATTGGCTAAGCAATGCTTCCCAATGACTCACCACGATTAATTGCCTGTCCCGGGTTAAACGATGCCGCGGTGAAGACTCCATCGCGATGCGCGATGACCGGTGATTCCATTTTCATTGCTTCCAAGACTGCCACCGTCTGGCCTTTGGCCACCGGGGTTCCGTCCTCGACCGAGAAAGAGACCAGATTTCCGGACATGGGGGACAGCAGTGCGTCGGCGTCGACCACCGAAGCCTCGCCTCCGCCTGCCCCATCCGAGGCGGAACCACCGTGGCGGATGGCGTGCACCAGCGCGGCAGGCAGGCCCAACGCCATCGCCTTGCCGTCTAGATCGATGGTGAGCACTTCACGCTCACCGCCGACGGACGTGGTGGCGATTTCCTCGCTATTTGCCAGTTCCTCGGCGAAGTCCGATTCGATCCAAGTGGTGTAGACCTTAAAGCCTTGCTCGGCGGTGAAGTCTGGATGCTTGGCGACGGCCCGGTGGAAGGGCAAAACCGTGGGAACACCCTCGATGGTGAACTCCGCCAGAGCCACCTGGGCGCGGCGCAGAGCCTGCTCGCGAGTCGCACCATGCACGATCAGCTTAGCCATCAGCGAATCATATTGCCCGGGAATATTCGAGGTGCTGCGCACCCCGGCATCGACACGAATTCCGGAGCCGGTAGGGACCTCGAACCGGGTGATGGTCCCCGGGCCGGGCAGGAAACCACGGGCCGGATCTTCGGCGTTGATGCGGAATTCGAAGGCATGGCCTACCGGCTGCGGATCTTCCTTCAAAGACAGTTCTTTGCCCTCGGCGATCCGGAACTGTTCGATGACCAGGTCCACTCCGGCAGTCTCCTCGCTAACGGGATGCTCAACCTGCAAACGGGTATTAACTTCCAGGAAGGAGATGAGTCCGTCCGGCGCAACCAGGTATTCGACGGTTCCTGCGCCTACGTAGCCTGCCTCCCGGCATATGGCCTTGGCCGACTCGTGGATCTTGGCACGCTGCTCATCCGAGAGGAATGGGGCTGGCGCTTCTTCGACGAGTTTCTGGTGACGGCGCTGCAACGAGCAATCGCGAGTACCCACCACGATGACATTGCCGTGCGTATCGGCGAGAACCTGTGCCTCGACGTGGCGCGGCTTGTCCAGGAATCGCTCCACAAAGCACTCGCCGCGGCCGAAGGCGACGGTGGCTTCACGGACCGCCGATTCGAAGGCGTCCTCGATTTCTTCCATGGTGCGCGCAACCTTCAACCCGCGTCCGCCGCCTCCGAACGCCGCCTTGATGGCTACCGGCACGCCATGCTTCTCGGCGAAGGCGCGCACCTCGGATGCGTCGGCCGCGGGTGCATCGGTACCGGGCACCAGCGGGGCACCGGCGCGTACCGCAATTTCGCGCGCCGTCACCTTATTGCCCAATAGCTCAATAGCTTCAGGGGTTGGGCCGATCCAGATCAGCCCGGCCTCGATGACTGCGCGGGCAAAGCCGGCGTTCTCCGAAAGGAACCCATAGCCCGGGTGGACCGCGTCGGCCCCGGAGCGGTTGGCAACGGCGATGATCTTGGAAATATCCAGATAGGTTTCGGCACTCGAAGTCCCACCCAGCGCGTAGGCTTCATCGGCCCGGCGCACATGCAGGGCATCCGCATCGGGATCGGAATAGACGGCAACCGATACCAAATTGGCGTCGGCTGCGGCGCGGGCAATACGAACAGCGATTTCGCCGCGGTTGGCGATCAAGACCTTTTTCATGCCTGGGATCCTTCGGTGCTTGGGGTGGATTCGGAAAGTTCAAAACGAAGCTGTGAGCCTGGCGGCAACTGTGCCGCGGCGGATAGATCCTCGGCGATGACCGTGGCGATCACCGGGTAGCCGCCGGTGACCGGGTGATCGGCCAGGAACAGCACTGGCAATCCCGAGGGAGGTACCTGCAAGGAGCCGAGCGCGACGCCTTCGCTGGAAAGCTCGCCGGACCGAACGCGTTCAAGCGCGCTGGCGTCCCCTTCCGCGCCCAGCCGCACGCCGATGCGGTTGGACTCGCTGGTGACCAGCCAGCGCTGGTCCAGTAGTTTCGGCAGTCCGGCGGGGCCGAACCAGTCATCGCGCGGGCCAGCCTGGACGCGCAGAACATAGCAGCCCTCGGCATCTGGCCGGGGCAGGGTGCTCGGTTCGCCCTGTCCCACGATTTGCAGGTTCTCCGGCAGCGATACCGGCAGGAAGCTTCCATCCATCAGTGGAGCCGGACCCACCCCGGAGAGCGTGTCGGTGGACAGCGAACCCAGAATTCGGGGCAGCTGGATCTTGCCTCGAATCGAAAGGTAGCTGCGCAATCCGTTCCCGGTGGGCTCCAGATCCAGGCGCTCGCCGTCCAGCAAGGCGAAGGGCGCGTCCATGCAAACCTCGCGTTCGGCACGGAGGTCGTCGCCGGCCGCCGGAGTGATGACCAGCCTCGCTTCGGCTCCGCACACCGCAAGGACCTGGTCGCCGTGGGCGAGCAGGCTCATCCGACCGGTCAGGTTTTCGATGCAGGCAGAATCGGCCGTATTTCCAACCAGCCGATTTGCCTGATGCAAGGAGGCGAGATCGGCGGCGCCGCTGGCCGGTACGCCGAGCCCGCCAAAGCCCTGCCGGCCGGTGTCCTGGAGCAGGCTCTGCAAACCCGAATCGAGAATGGCCAATCCGGTACCCGTTGGAGCTTCGGTTTCGGTAGCGGCCGAGGCCGCCGTTTTCACGGTCAGCGCTTGGCGTGAGGCAATAAACTGCACACGGTCCTGCGGGCGGATGAGCGCCGGATTTTCTCGACCCAGATCCCACAGCGCGACATTGGTATGGCCGATCAGTTGCCATCCGCCGGGGGACTGGCGTGGGTAAACGGCCGAGTACTCACCGGCGAGGGCCACGGAACCGGTGGGCACCTGGGTGCGGGGGCTCTCGCGGCGGGGAACCTGCAGGTCGGTGTTTTCTCCCAGAAGATAGGCGAAACCGGGCGCGAATCCGCCGAACGTCGCACGCCACTGCTGGCCGGTATGCGCGTTGATAACTCCCTGGGCCCCAAGGCCGGTGAGCTCCCCGACGGTTTCCAGATCCGCACCGTCGTAATAGACCTCGATGGTGACAAGTTTGCCCGTAGTTGCCGCTGCCGTGTTCAATGTCAGCTTGGGCAACAGCTGCCTGGCCTGCCGGGCCTGTTCGACGTTTTCGAATTTCACCATGAGCGTCGCGGCGGCAGCTAGGACGTCGCGTTGCCCAGGCAACGGTTGGGCCTGCAACAGGGCGTCGAGGGAAAGGACGGATTCGAGATCATCCAATTCGACGAGCACATCGTGGCTTCCGGCGGCGTGTACCGCGGTGATGCTCATGCGAAGCTCTTGATCTGCACGCCGGCCGATTCAAGTCCGGCGCGGACCGCGGCCGCCATCGCGACCGATCCTGCGGTATCGCCGTGCACGCAGATCGACTCGGCTGGCATCAGGATAATCGAACCGTCCACCGCCTTGATGGTCCCCTCGGTGGCCAGGCGGATCATGTTTTCGGTGACCAGCACGGAGTCGTGGAGCACGGCGTTCGCCTCGCGGCGCGAGACCAGGGTGCCCTCGGGGGTGTAGTTGCGGTCTGCAAAGGCTTCGGCGACCGGACGCAGCCCGGCGGCCTCGGCCTTGGCCAGTGCCACCGAACCGGGCAAGAGCAGCACCGGAAGATCGTCGCCGAACGCTTTAATGGCGTCGATGACGGCTTGAGCGTGGACCTCATGGTGCACGATGGTGTTGTAGAGGGCGCCGTGCGGCTTGACGTACTTGATGCTGGATCCCGCAGCTCGGGCCAAGCTCTGCAGTGCGCCCAGCTGGTAGAGCACGTCATCGGCGAGTTCGGTAGCGGAGCAGTCGAGGAATCGACGACCGAACCCGGCAAGATCGCGATATCCGACATGTGCACCGATGGTGACGCCCGCGGAGACTGCAGCGCGGCAGGTCTGCGCAATGCCGGTGGGGTCCCCTGCATGGAAGCCGCAAGCTACGTTGGCCGAGGAGACGGATCTGAAAATGGCCGCATCGTCGCCCATAACCCAATTGCCAAAGGATTCGCCTACGTCGGAATTCAGGTCGATGCATGTCATTTGTGATCCCCGTCTCGCTGTGCCGTTTATCTAAGCATGCACCAAAAATAGAGATTGTTCAACAATCTTTTGACTGGATCGTAAATTTGCTGTGCGGGGCGGGGTGCGGCCGAAGTGAAGGCAATCGTTAAAAGAGCGCGGGGTTCCGCAGCCACTGGCTGCTGAACCCCGCGCAATTTTGCCCGCGCTTCGGGCAATCGTGGCTAGCCGCGCTTTTCAACCGTCACGAAGAGGGAAAGCACCACGCCGGCCGTGCCGAGCAACGCACCAACGATGAAGGCAGCGTGGGCGCCGGCAAACAAGGCTTCGGCAAGCTCGGCGCCCTCTTGGAGCTTGGCGTTTGAGAGCGCCGTCAGCACGGTGATGAAGATGGTGGTGCCGATGGCACCGCCGAGCTGCTGGCCGGTGTTGAAGATGGCCGAGCCGTGGCCGTAGAGGCGTGGATTCACCGAGGCCATGGCCGAAGACATCAAGCCGGTCATGAGCAGTGCCAGGCCAATCGAGAAGACGCTGTGACTGAGCATGAACATCCATAGCTCGGTCTCGGTGGTGACCGAAACGTACATCCACTGTCCCAGCGCGAGCATGATGGCACCGGGGATCAGCACCGGGCGTGGTCCGTGCCTGTCGTAGATGCGACCAAAGATGGGCGAAACGATGGCCTGGGCCAGGCCGCCCGGCAGCAGCATCATGCCGATTGCCAGGGAGCTGATGCCCTTGCCGGATTCGAGGATGATCGGAACCATCATGATCGAGCCGAGCAAGGTGCCGAAGGCGATCATGATCATCAGAATCGCGAAGGTGAAGGTTCGCGAGGTGAACGGGGTGAGGTTCAGCAATTCCTTGCCCTCGCGGGTCAAGCGAATCTGGCGCCTGATAAATAGGGCCAGGGAGACCAAGCCGATGGCGAAGGTTGCCACGGTGAGCAGCATGTTTTCGCTGGCCTTGTCGATGGTGGAGATTCCGTAAACCAGCAGACCGAATGCAAGCGCGGAAAGAATCACGGAGATCACGTCAACGGGAAGTTTGCGCGTATTCGAGGGAAGCTTGAGGAAGATGATGCCCAAGGCCAGGATGATCATCGATAGCGGGGCCATCAGGACGAAGATGTAGTGCCATCCCCAAGCATGGACGATCGCGCCGGATACGGTTGGGCCGACTGCCGGTCCGACGGAGATCACGATGGAGTTCAGGCCCATCACCGCGCCGCGCTTGTGCATTGGAATCAGCGTCAAGGTGGTGGTCATCAGCAACGGCAAAACGATCGCGGTACCAATAGCCTGGATGATTCGGGCGGCAAGCAAGACGGCAAAGCTCGGGGCGAAGATGGCGAGCAGCGTGCCGATGAAGAAGCTGGACAGCGCGAAGATGAACAGCGAGCGGGTGCTGAAACGCTGCAGCAGGAAGCCGGTGGTGGGAATGACCACGGACATGGTGAGCAGGAATCCGGTGGTGAGCCATTGGCCGGCCGCCGCCGAAATATTCATGTCGGACATGATTCCGGGCAACGCCACGGTCAGCACGGTCTCATTGAGGATCATCAGGAAGGCGGCAAGTGCCAGTGCGCCGATGATTCCGGTGAGCTGTTTCGTGGTCAGTTCGGGTTTCTCAGGCCGCGGAGGGGCGGACTCGGCCTTGATTTCGGTGCGCTCGGAAGTCACGGATTCCTCTTTCTAGGTGATGTCAACTTTCAAATTCTGTCACAGAGTGACAGAATTTCGTAAGAAGAACTGGCAGACTGTGACAGGAAATAAGTTTTCGCCGTGCGGTCATGGGACGATAAATGCACGCAGAATGACAGGGGGAGCGCAATGGGAATTCGTGACGAACGCAAAGCCGCGACCAAACGGGAGATTCAGGCCGCGACCCTCGACCTTGTCGAAAGCTTGGGGCTAGAGGCCATCACGGTGGCGCGGATCTCCGAACGCGTAGGGATCTCGGACCGCACCTTCTTCCGCTATTTCGATTCCAAGGAATCCGCTATAGTTCCGGGCCAGCGAGAACTGATCAACGCGCTCGTCGCCGCCGAAATGACCCCGGGAAGCTCCGCCGCAGAAATTTTTCACGCACTGCTCGAAGTGTGCCGCGGGCACTTCAGCGTTGAAGTCAGGCACCATGAATTCCGCAGGATCTCAAGGCTCATGCTGCAGGATCCGAAGCTGCTCATGATCGCCACGCGGCGTGAGCAGGAACTGGTCGTAGCGCTGAGCCAATCGTTGATTGACCGCGAGCTGCTGGATTCGATCCAAGCCCTGCTGCTTGCCGAAATGCTGGCGACTACCTGGCGCGTTGCGTGGCAATGTTTCGCCCATGAAGAACGGGCGGGAATTGATTCAAAGCCTGCTGAACTTTTTGAGAAGGCGGTACTGGGTCTGGCGCAAATCGCTTCATTGCCCGCTCCGAGCGCCGAAAAGACGCCATAGCCCGCTTTGAGTTATTGCGCATTAACTTAAATGTGACGAACTGCTCTACCGCCATTCATCCCGGCATTTCGGGGCTAAACGCTGTGCTGCCCGGGGAAATCTGGGCACCCAAAAGTGTGGTGCAGGCCAAAATCAGGTAAGTTTGGAACGTTGAGTTTAGGGCGGTTAGCCCGCTTCCGCACGACGTTCAGGGAGACGCCACACCTATGGCCAAGATTATTTACACCCACACCGACGAAGCCCCGATGCTGGCAACCCACTCGTTCCTGCCGATCGTGGAGGCCTTCGCGTCGACCGCCGGTGTTGAACTTGAGACCCGCGACATTTCGCTGGCAGGACGCATCATCGCCACCTTCCCGGACTACCTCGCCGAGGAACAGCGCATCTCCGATGCCCTGGCAGAGCTTGGCGATTTGGCCAAGACCCCAGAGGCAAACATCATCAAGCTGCCGAACATCTCGGCTTCCATCCCGCAGCTGAAGGTCGCCATCGCCGAGCTCCAGGCAGCCGGCTACGCGCTTCCGGATTACCCGGAAAACCCATCCTCGGATGAGGACACCGACGTCCGCGCACGCTACGACAAGCTCAAGGGCTCGGCAGTGAACCCTGTGCTGCGCGAAGGCAACTCGGACCGCCGTGCGCCGTTGAGCGTGAAGAACTACGCACGCAAGTACCCGCACTCCATGGGTGCCTGGGCAGCCGACTCGAAGACCAATGTCGCCACCATGTCCGCCGATGACTTCGCCTCGAACGAGAAGTCCGTCGTCATCGACAAGGACAAGAGCATCTCCATCCGCTTCGTGGGCGAAGACGGAGAAGTCAAGGTTCTGAAGAAGCCATTCAAGGTCCTCGAAGGCGAAGTCATCGACGGCACCGTCCTGCACGTGGCGGCACTGTCCGAATTCCTGAAGAACGCAGTGGCCCGCGCCAAGGAAGAAGGAGTGCTCTTCTCGGCACACCTGAAAGCCACCATGATGAAGGTTTCGGACCCAATCATCTTCGGACACGTCGTCAAGGCGTACTTCGCCGAACTCTTCGAGACCTACGGCGACGAGCTGGCAGCAGCCGGCCTGAACCCGAACAACGGCCTGGCGGCCATCATCGCCGGACTGGACGAGCTCTCCGACGACGTGCGCGCCGGTGTGGAGAAGCTGATCGCCAAGGGACTTGAAGAGGGCCCAGCGGTTGCCATGGTCGATTCCGACAAGGGCATCACCAACCTGCATGTCCCTTCGGATGTGATCGTTGATGCTTCGATGCCAGCAATGATCCGCCTCGGCGGCAAGATGTGGGGCCCAGATGGCAAGGAAGCCGAGACTTTGGCAGTCCTGCCAGATTCCTCCTACTCGGGCGTCTTCCAGACCGTGATCGAGGATTGCCGTGCAAACGGCGCCTTTGACCCAACCACCATGGGCACCGTGCCAAACGTTGGCCTGATGGCTCAGAAGGCCGAAGAGTACGGCTCCCACGACAAGACCTTCGAACTGGCGGCCAACGGCCACGTCCAGATCCTGGACGAGAACGACGCGGTCCTCATCGAGCACCAGGTCTTCGCCGGTGACATCTGGCGTGCCTGCCAGACCAAGGACGTTGCCATCCGCGACTGGGTCAAGCTTGCCGTGAACCGTGCCCGCGCCTCGGCCACCCCGGCCGTATTCTGGCTGGATGAAAAGCGCGCGCACGACGCGGTGCTGATCACCAAGGTCAACGAGTACCTCAAGGATCTGGATACCGCCGGCCTGACCCTCGAGATCCTGGATCCGATTGCGGCCACCAAGTACACCATCGAACGTATCCGCCGTGGCGAGGACACCATTTCGGTGACCGGCAACGTGCTTCGCGACTACCTGACCGACCTGTTCCCAATTCTGGAACTGGGCACCTCGGCAAAGATGCTCTCGATCGTTCCGCTGCTTGCCGGCGGCGGGCTGTTCGAGACCGGTGCCGGTGGTTCGGCTCCAAAGCACGTCCAGCAGCTGGTGAACGAAAACCACCTGCGTTGGGATTCGCTCGGCGAGTTCCTGGCCCTGGCCGCTTCCTTCGAGCACCTGGCCACCACCAATGACAACGCCCGCGCTCAGGTGCTGGCTGACACCCTTGATGCCGCGACCGGCACCTTCCTGTTGGAAGACAAGTCGCCAAAGCGCAAGGTTGGCCAGCTGGACAACCGTGGCAGCCACTTCTACCTGGCTAAGTTCTGGGCAGAAGAACTGGCCAAGCAGGACAAGGACGCTCAGCTTGCTGAGGCCTTCTCCGCAGTTGCCAAGGCACTGGGCGAGAATGAGGAAGCAATCGTTTCCGAGCTTGCCGAGGTCCAGGGCAAGGCAGTGGATATCGCTGGTTACTACCGTCCGGACGAGGCCAAGACCTCAACCGTAATGCGTCCAAGCGCCACCCTGAACAAGACGCTGGAACTGCTGACCAAGTAGTCTTAGCCGGCCAAAAACCGTGGGCACCAACTCGAAAGAGTTGGTGCCCACGGTTTTAACCTGAAGTATCTGAACTCGTGCATAGAGTTTCCAGGATCAGCCTTCGACCGCGGCAATCGAGATGGTCACTTCGCTGGCGCGCAGCTGCTGAAGCTGGAATGAGACGGCCTCGGCGTAGTCAGGAAGCTCGATCTCTGCGTACCTGACCGGGCTCTCTGGCGAGCAAAGAATCTCCAGCTGGCCTCGATTGTTCTCGGTGCCGCCAGCCCAGGGGATGTGTGTTGCTTGGTCCTGACCGTTGCACCGGACCGCAATCGAATAGCGACCGCCGGCGATAGCGCGGCCGATGGAAATTTCTTGATTATTGTTCTGAACAACCGTAGATAATACGGCGATCTCATGGCCCTGCAAGGACGGCGGGGCATCGTCGTTCGATCCAGCTGGCCGTATGTCACCTGTGGCATCGCAAGCAGCCAGCTGCGTCGCCACGGCAAATGCCGCAGCCACGACTGCGAGAGGTCTTAGCTTCAATTTCATTCCTCGCTGAGTTGGTTTCGGAGCAAGCCCACGAGGGGCCGCTTATTAGCCTAGCCACTAAAAGTAAAACTACGGTAGAGAGCTCCGACGGTGTCCGACCGATTGAGCGGCGAACATACGTTGTCCAAGAAAGTAATGGTCTGTGCCTCCGAGCGCACGGGTTGATTGCCCGCTGGCACATGGCGAGTGAACGCTTCCTCCAAGGTGTTGGCCGACGCTGTGGCACACCACGCGTGTTGTTTCGCGTGGCTCCAACTGCCAGACTCTACCTATGCAAGAAGTCTGGGAACTAGTACATGCCGAACGCAAGGCACTGATCGATGACCTGTCCGTCCTGAGCCCGGAGCAGTGGGAGCGTCCATCGATGTGCTCGGGGTGGACGGTTCACGACGTCGCCGCTCATCTCGTGAACAACGCGCGCACCACCACCCCTGGGCTGCTGCTCGCCATGCTCCGGGCGCGCTTTGATTTCGACCGGCAAAACTCAAATGGAGTCGCCGCCGAAAAGGGCGCGACTCCGCAACTGACCTTGCAGCGGCTGCGCGAAGTAGCTGTGCGCAAGAGCGGGCCGCCGGCTCCGCTCGCCAGCCGACTCGTCGAAGAAGTCGCCCATGGCGAAGATATCCGCAGGCCCTTGGGGATCACCCGCAGCTATCCGGCGCAGGCCGTCACCGCGGCTATTCGCTACCAGACCCGGACGAGCCAGTCCTTTGGCGGCGCGAAGGAACTGGCCCAACGCGTCAGCCTCGTGGCCGAAGATGCGGGTGTCATCTTTGGCACCGGACCCGAAGTCCGCGGCCCGGCGCTAGAGCTGCTGATGATCGCCACCGCCCGCGAGGCGCGCGAGGGCAGCCTCTCCGGACCCGGCATCGAGTTGCTTTAGTCGGGCAATGGCTTCGGCGAGCTACAGCCCGCGCCCGGCCTCCCAGAGGTTATCCGCCGTACCTGCCAGCAAGGCATTCAGCGAGACCGCCTGGGCATCAGTGAACGAGGCAATGTAATCCACGATCGCTCGGGCCTGGCCCAAACGCTGCACCTCATCCGGTCCGGCCTGCAAGAAAAGCTCGGGGGAGTGCGCGCGCAATTGACGGTATTCGTCGGTAGCGGCTTCCACCGAATCAAGCAGCCGGCGCGGGGCACGCGCCGCATCCTCCGCGTCGTTGAGCCAACTATGGAAGCCCTCGGCCAAGGACCTGACGATGCGCGTCTGGCCACGCTGGTACACGGCCAAATCCGAGCGGTCCAGCACAAAGCGCGAGTGCACGAACTTCAGCACGCCCACATCGTGCCAGGCCTCCTTGGTGAGGCGGACGTGTCCGCTGCGGATCGTCGGATTGCGTTCCACCGTGACGGATTCCTGCAGCCGGTCGATCCAGCGCCGGGTGAAAGCGGTGACCGCCCGATCCGCCTCCAGGCCACCGTCATAAGGAACCGCCAGCAGCCCCTCGACCAGGTCATGGCCCACGCGTTGCACCGAGGCGCGGAAGGCCTCCGCGTCGGCGATCCACGGGTCCTTTGCAAAGGCGCGCCGCCAGGTGGATTCCAAGGCGTGGCCCGGCTTGCGCAGGTCGAGATCGGCCTGGCGCATGGCAGCTAGCTGCGCCGTTTGATCGAGCCAGGCACGGAACTCGGCCGAAACGGTGGTGTACTGCAAGATCCCTGCACGGTAGAAATCGTCGAGGTCGTGGACCGCGTAGGCGATATCGTCGGCGATATCCATCACGGAGCTTTCCAGGGTCTGCTGGAATTTGCCGATGGCGGGGAACACCGAGAGCACATCGCGCATTTCGGCGGCCTCGATGTCGTAGGCGGAGTACTTCAAGGCTCCCGCCGCCGGGTCGGTCCCCACCCCGCGGGGCAGCATTTCCGGGGCGAGCGGAGCCATAGTGCGCCATTCGTTGCGAGTCCACGGGTATTTCAGCACCGCGCCGCGTACGGCACGGGTCAGATTCATCCCGCGTGGTGTGGCATCGCAGCTATCCAGCGCGGTGAGGATGCGGAAGGTCTGCGCGTTGCCTTCGAAGCCGTCGGGCAACCCCAAGGTATTGCGGGCAACACGATCCAATTCCTGCTCACCCAAATGCCCGAATGGCGGGTGGCCCAAATCGTGGGCCGCGGCCGCCGCCTGCACGACCACGGGGTCGCAGCCGCCGAGCTCGGCGACGAGTTTTCGGGTTGGCTCATCTGCGGTGCGCAAGCGGATCGCGATGGTGCGGGCCACCGCGGAGACCTTCAAGGAGTGCGTCAACCGGTTGTGCACGGTGGTGCCCGAACCCGCCTGCGGAATCACCTGGGTCACCGCCGAGAGGCGCGAGAAGTACGGGGAGAATCGAATGCGCTCGATATCGATGCGGAACTCGTCCTCACCTGTACGGTTAGCCTCGTCGATCGCGCGTTCCCGGCCGCCGGTGTCATGGGTTTTCTGCCTGATATCCATCGTAGGAACCAGCCTAGGTGATCGGACCCCGGGGAGCAGGCAAGCTAGGAAAATTTGGTGATGCTAATTTTGCTTCTCCGCATGGCGGACCACATGCAGTGGCTCGACTCCCGCGGCGATGCGTTGGATCTGTTCAACGGCCAGATTCATGGACAGATCGATGAACATCCACGTGTTTCCGGCAATATGCGGGGTGATCAGGCAATTCGGGGCCGCCCACAAGGTGTGGGATTCGGGCAATGGTTCCGGATCGGTGACATCCAATGCCGCGCGCAGCCGCTCGGACTGCAATTCGGCAAGCAGCGCGTCGGTATCGACCACTGGACCACGTCCCACATTTACCAGCAGGGACTGGTCCGGCATATGGGCCAAGAACTCGGCATCGACGAGTCCGCGTGTCGACGGGGCATCGGGCAGAGCCACGATCACGACCTGTACTTGGGGCAATAGCGCTGGCAGCTCATCGATCCCATGGACCGGTGTGCCATCGGGCAGTTGCCGAGCACGGCTGGCTACCGCGATCACTTCCTTGGGCTTGAAGGGCAGCAGACGGTCGCGGATTTCCTGTCCGACGCCGCCGAATCCCAAGAGCAAGACGGTGGCTCCGTGGAGCGTGCCACCCCAGAGCGGATTCCAATCCCGCTTGAGCTGTTGAGCCCCGGCCTCCGGAAGCTCACGCAGCGAAGCCAGAACCAGAGCCAGCGTGTGCTCGGCGGTGGCGTCTTCCACCGCCCCGCGGGAATTGCTCAAGCTGACGTCGGGGTTCAGGTGTTCCAGGACCCATTCATAGCCAAGGGAGAGCAGGTGCACGTGGCGCAACCCTGGAATCTGCGCGACCCGTGCACGCCGTTCGACCAGCAGCGGACGCTCGGTGATCAGCACCTCTGCTTCCGGCGCTTCTTCGTTCGAGTCGTTGAGGTGCCAGTAGATCGGAGTGATGCCAGGTAAATCCAGTTTCATTGCCAGCCGGCCATTGGGCACGAGCACACGTAAAGTCAAAGGGTTCCCTCCAGAGCTGGCTACACCGGTGACGTAAGTTTTTGGTGCGAGCCTCGGAGCTTATTCTGCGCATCTTTGCCACACCGTGCAAGTGCCTTGTCCTTGTGTGAAGCGCGCGCTGAGTAGGCGAGTCAGGCGCTTCATGAAACCCTTCTGATTGTCAAGATGTTAGAGTTTAGGCATGCCGCAGCCGGAAGAATACGTGAATACCTCCAACAAGTCCCAGGCGAATACCAGCTCGTCGATCTTCATGTATTTGGGATGCACGGTGATGGTTCTTGGCCTCGCCAGCCTCATCCTAGGTGGTGGAATCAGCGGTGGATTGCTGCTGCTCTCCGGTGCCGTGCTCTACGTGGGAACCACCATCACCGAGGCAATCCGCACCAAATAGCCTCGCCGGCCGCGTTGGCACCTCGGTGCCAAGGTGTTGCCGCAGATCCGGATGTGCCATCCTGGCCTTGCAGTTCCGATGGGTGCCGCAGGTAGCTCTGCGATCTTTATCTTGTGATATTTCCTGCGGGATCTTCCGTAGCCTGTGCGAGTATCGATTCGACGATTCTCAAATCTTCAGCAGGCTTTCGAACGATCTTGCCGCGCTTGTTGCTGAAGTCCTTGAAATCAATGATGACAAGCTTCAAGTCGTGCTCCGGAATGAGTTCTGCTTTGCGGGCATCGTAGATTCTGCGCTGTTCGCCGCGTCGTCGTCCGCTCGCCGTGATTTTGTCGTCGAAGAACGGCACCGATTCGGTGTGCTGCCTTTCGTGATATTCCACGACTACTCCTAGTTCAGCCCAATAACCGTCCACCGGTAGCGGCTTAACTTTTCCATTCTTGGCTGACGGATCGCCGACGAGCCAGGGGAACGTTTGCTGGCCTGTCCGCTTTGCCTCCAGCACCTGATCGCAGAGCTCGAGCACGTAGTGCTCGTCGCTGTCAGCGCGTTTGCTGAGCGTGGGTGCGGGCAGATGTTTCGGCGGCGCCGGCACACGGTGCCTGCTGCACCACCCCAGCTCCCAGCCGAGTGAATCGTCGAAGTAGTCGGCGTAGGCAACGGGGAGATCAGTCAGGCTATGAACTTGGGACAAAAGCATCGCGTACCAGTTGGTGTATTGCTGGTTTCCGCTCTCTTGGCGCATACCGCGCTGGAGCGACGGCATCGCCTCAAGAATTGCTTCCGCAACGCTCACATGGCTGACGTCTTCGGGAAATTGGATGTCATTGTTGAAGACGTTCTGGCCAGCGGTGGAGTAGAGGCAACGCTCTTCCGCGTTATAGGGGTCGCCGAACTCATCCTCGAAATTCCATTCCGTGACGTTGAAAATAACAATCCGCCAGGCCGTACCTGAGGCATTCATTCCGGGCAAAACACGCAGACCGTAATAGCCCAAGCGGTGCAGCAGTCCAACGGCTTCAAGTATTCGCAGAGGCAGCTGAGAGTCCAATTAATATCCTTCGATAGTGGTCTGACTCAATGCTGACATGTCCGACCGACAGTTAGGATCAACGTAGTTTGCGCAAGGTCGCATCGGCTCGATTACTTGAGAACCCGGAGAATCAGCCTAGGCGGCGGAACCGCACGAAGTAGCATCGTTGACCGTTTTGCGCATCGTGGACAGGGAGCTGGCCCCTCAGCCTTCGGTGTCGGTGGCTTCCAGCTCGGCCAGGAACTTGGCAAGCCGCGCGCTCCGGGTCTTCTCGGTCCGGGCAATCATCAGCTGGTGCAGGATGTGATAGCGCGGCTGTGACTTCAACGCGGCGAAATTCTTGGCAGCAAGCGGGGCGCGGTCCAGCGCATCTTGGAGATCTTGCGGCACCTGGGCGGTGGCTTGGCCTTGGTACGCGCGTTCCCACCGTCCATCGTCCTTCGCCTTTTGGATCTCCGCATACCCTCGCGGGCGCATGCGGCCTTGGTCGATCAGCTCCTGGGCATATCCAGTATTCTTCTCCGACCAGACAGAGGCCTTGCGCCGAGGGGTGTAGCGCTGGAGGAAGGTCGTCTCATCGCGCTTGCGACGAATGGCATCAATCCATCCGCTGCATAGCGCCTCGGGCAGGGCTTGGGTGACCGTCAGCGTTGTCGGAGTAGTTGTACCTTTTTTGGCAACTACCAGCCAAATCCCATCACTGGTTTCTTCGTGCTCGTCGAGCCATGCGCGCCAAGCGGCAACGTCGGGAAGAATCAAAGCATCGTCAGGATCCATGGCACCTATCCTGCCCCTAGTTGCTGATTGCCGCTAGGGATGCATCCGGCGCCAGGACGATTGCTCTGGACCGGTCCCTGCAATGGTGATTGTTTCCGTCCAGTGGTGGCCGGCACGCGGGTCAGAGATTGGCCCTATTTCCCGGCTCTGGAACGGCGAGACCCATCAGCCTCCGGCTGGTGCCGGGGCTGATGGGTCTTCGGCCTTCATGCAAGAACTTCGCTAGGGCCTTCCGCAGCCGGCGGCTGAGACCCAGCGTGCAAGATGAAGCCGATCCGTGAATTGGCCGTCGCCAGCTCAGACGCGTGCGGCAACCAGCTCCTCGCGCAGGATGCCGGCTCCCGCGCTGAGCGCGCTCAGCTTGGCCAGCGAGACGTCGCGGGGGAACGGTGCCATGCCGCAGTTCGTGCTGGGCACCAGCTTGTCCGCGTCGACGAATTCAAGTGCATTGCGCAGCGTCTGCGCGACCTCTTCGGGGGTTTCCACCGTTTCGCTGGCCACATCGATGGCGCCGAGCATGACCTTTTTGCCGCGCACCAGCTCAACGACCTCGAGCGGGACATTGGAGTGGTGGGACTCCAGGGAGATGGTGTTGATGGAGGAGGCCTGCAGCAGTGGGAAAGACTTCTCGTAGTGGCGCCACTGGGCGCCGAGAGTTGCCTTCCAATCGTTGTTCGCCTTGATCCCGTAGCCGAAGCAGATGTGCGCCACGGTCTCAGCTTTCAGCCCCTGGCAGGCGCGCTCCAGCGCGGCGACGCCCCAGTCCGCGACCTCGTCGAAGAACACGTTGAACGCCGGTTCGTCGAATTGGATGATGTCCACCCCGGCTGCTTCGAGTTCTCTGGCCTCCTGGTTGAGGATGGCCGCGAACTCCCAGGCCAGTTTCTCGCGGCTTCGGTAGTGCGCGTCATACAGCGTGTCGACCATGGTCATCGGGCCGGGAAGGGTCCACTTGATCTGGCGGTCGGTGCACGAGCGCAGGAACTTCGCGTCCTCAACGAACACCGGCTTCTCACGCCGCACCGCACCGACCACGGTCGGCACGCTCGCGTCGTAGCGGTTGCGGATGCGCACCGTTTCGCGCTTTTCAAAATCGACCCCGGTCAGGTGCTCGATGAAGGTGGTGACGAAGTGCTGGCGGGTCTGCTCGCCGTCGCTGATGATGTCGATGCCGCGCCGGGTCTGCTCCAGCACCGCTGCGCGCATGGCGTCCTGCTTGCCTTCGCGCAGCTGCGCGCCTTCCAGCTTCCAATCAGACCAGAGGGTTTCGGGCTTCGCCAGCCAGGAAGGCTTGGGCAGGCTGCCGACAATGGAGGTGGGAAGTAGCTTTGATGTCATCGTGTGTCTTTCGGTTCTCAGGCGACGGGAGCGGGGCAAGTGGCGGCCCACTGGTCCAGCAATTCGCGGTTCGGGGTGATGAAGTGCTCCGCGGTGTACTTGCCCTGCACTGCGCCGAGCCGGGTGCGCTCTTCGCGGTCGTAGGAGATCCTGGTCGGGGCGAAATCCTGTGCCCCCAAGCTTGGGCGATAGACGGCCGGTGCAGCGGAGCTTGCGTTGTAAATCTCGGGGCGGTAGATCTTCTGGAAGGTCTCCATGGTGGCGATGGTGCTGATCAGCTGCAGATTGGTGTAATCGTTGAGCAAGTCGCCACGGAAGTAGAACGCCAGCGGAGCGACGGCGCCCGGTGGCATGAAATAGCGCACGCGCAGCCCCATCTTGCCGAAGTACGCATCGGTCAGGGAGTTCTCATCCTGCTGGTATTCCAAGCCGAGGACCGGGTGGCTGTTGCCCGTGCGGTAGTAGGTTTTGGAAGTGGAGACGCTGATGCAGACCACGGGTAGTTGCGCAAAGCGCTGACGATAAGCCTGCGAATCCAGGAAGTGCTGGAAGAGCTGGCCATGAAGTTCGCCAAAATCTTCAGGCAATTTAGGGGCACCGGAGCCGTTGCCGGCCGCCGGAAGCACCACGCTGAAGTCGTAATCGCGCACATAGGAAGAGAAATTATTGCCCACCATGCCGTGGCTGCGGGTGCTGGTGGCTCGGTCCACGATGGTGGTGTCTAAGACTTCAAGCAGCGGGAACTGCTCCGCTGCGTTCGCCGAGTCGAAGTGCACATTGGCGGAGATGATCTCCAGCTCGAGTTCATAACGATCGCCCTGAGGATTGTCCCAGTGAGCCAGGGAATTAAAGCGGCGGTTGATCATCGTCAGAGCGTTGCGCAGGTTCTCCTGGCGGTTTTCCCCGCGGGCCAGGTTGGCGAAGTTTGTCGTGACTCGTGAGCTCGCACAGGGGGTGTAGTCTTCGTCGAATTTGGTGGTGCTGATGCTGAAGGTGAACGCGTCTGCCATGGTGGCCTATCTGGTGCTCAGTGGCCTGGGCCGGCCGAAAGTAAGTCGATGCGTCCATCATGCAGTGAGATCGAGGATATCAGGTAACTCGATATAACTATGGATTCGTATAGACTCGCACTATGGTTCAGGGGACGAGTGGTTTGACACTGCAGCAGTTGCGCTATTTCATTGCGGTCGCCAGCGAGGGGTCGATCTCCGCGGCGGCTGACCTAATTTACGTCGCACAGCCGAGCATGTCGGCGGCGATGAAGGAGCTCGAAGCCCGCGTGGGACGCACCTTGCTGGTCCGCTCGGCCAGGGGAGTGACGCTCACCGCCGAGGGAGCAGAATTCCTTGGTTATGCCCGGCAGGTTCTGGAGCAGGTGGAGCTGCTTGAGCATCGCTACCTCGGGCGTCCCTCGGTCCGTCGCCTGCTCGGCGTCTCCACGCAGCACTATTCCTTCTCGGTGGATGCGTTTGTCAGGATGGTTCAGGCCAGCGGGGCCGAGGAATATCAATTCTCGCTGCGCGAGACCCGCACCGAACAGATCATCGAGGACGTGCGCACCCTGCGCAGCGACATCGGCATCCTCTATCGCAACGACTTCAACCGGAAGGTCATCGACAAGCTGCTGCGCGAGTCCCGGCTCGTATTCCACCCCCTGTTCCTCGCCGATCCGCACATCTTCATTTCGCGCAGCAACCCGCTGGCCTCCCGGGCGCGGGTGACGCTCGAGGAACTCGAAGACCTGCCGCGCTTGACCTTCGACCAGGGTGCGAACAACTCGTTCTACTTCGCCGAGGAAGTGCTCTCCACCAGCTCCAGCAAGCGCGAAATCCAGGTTTCGGACCGCGCGACGATTTTCAACCTGATGATCGGCCTGGGCGGGTACACCATCTCCACGGGCATCATCAGCGACGAGCTGGACCCGTCCATCGTCGCCATCCCGCTGGATGTCGATGAGCGCATCGAGATCGGCTGGATCGACCATGCAGCGATTCCGCTGACCGAGCAAGCGCGGCGCTATCTGGACGAGGTGCGCTCGGTCGTCTCAAGCTTCGGAGTTGAGCTCCTGGACTGAATCCCCGGGCCCCAAGACGTAACACCGTGTCATTTGGCGGACCGCCGGCGACATAATAGTTGCGCAAAACCCTGGCTCTTCAAGGATTCTGGCGGTTGCCGCGCGTCACAAAGGGACTGCGGGCCGGGCCCCATTACGGGACTGGCGCGGGATGTGAAGCCAGGTGCCCCTGTATGAAGCGCGGGTGTGGGCGTCGTTTGCGCCGCCGGATGCCGATGTCCAACCATGGAAGAACAACAACCCATCAAGAGCGACCGAGAGATCTGGCTCGTAGACGTCGCAGCAACCATCGGGAAACCGAAAGGTGCTAATGCCAGGAACGATGGAGCAGTTCCGAACGTGCCATAAGGCGCCATGCTTCGTACCGTTGTGGCCTCAGGTCGGCCGAGGGGCGGTATGTCGCCGGGTGTTCGGTGCACTCTCTCGTGGATCAGAAACGAGAAGGAGCTATGAGCCAACGCCAAGGAACCGACGCGGTCCATGCAGGGTATCGTCCGAGCGGAGATTTCCGCCCGATGCTGCCGCCACTGCACAATTGCGCAGCGTACCAGTTCGAATCGCACGCAGAAGCGATCGAAAAATTCGCGTTGCGCCAGTCCGGCTTCACCTATTCACGCACCGGCAACCCCACCGTGGCCATCCTGGAACAGCGGGTGGCCGCCCTTGAAGGCGGAGCCCAAGCGGTAGCCACCGCCTCGGGGCAGTCGGCCGTTGCGCTCTCGCTGCTTGCCCTGACCCAGGGTCCTAAGCACATCGTGGTTTCCTCCTCGCTGTACGGCGGCACCGTGGACCTGTTCACCGACACCTTTTCCGACTTCGGCATCCGGGTCAGCTTTGTCGACCAGGCCGACCCCGCAGCTTGGGCCGGGGCCATCGAAGAAGACACCCGGGCGTTCTTCCTGGAGTCCGTCTCCAACCCGCTGTGCACCGTGGCGGACCTGCCCGCTATCTCGGCGATCGGGCACGAGCACAACATTCCGGTGGTCGTCGACAATACGCTGGCCACCCCGCTGAATATTCGCCCGCTGGATTTTGGCGCCGACATTGTGGTGCACTCGGCCACCAAGGGGCTAGCCGGACACGGCTCGGTGCTCGGCGGCGTGGTCGTGGACTCGGGGAAGTTCGATTTCTCGGATTCCACCCGCTGGCCGCAAATCGCCGCCCCGCGAGTGCGGCTGAACAATGCCTCGCTGCTTGAACGCCACGGATCGGCCGCCTACGCCATGCTGGTCCGCTCCAAATTCCTGCACGACCTGGGGCCGGCCTTGGCCCCGGCCAGCGCCCAAGGCATTCTGACCGGCATCGAAACCTTGCCGGTACGTGCCGCACACGTGCAGCGCAGCGTGAGCACCCTGATCCAGGAACTTGCAGATCACCCGGGCATTGCGGCCATCCACCACCCTTCGCTGCCGGCCCACCCGAGCCACGAGCTGGCCAAAAAGCTCACGCCCAAGGGCACCGGTTGCGTGCTGGCCATCGAACTGGCCCACCCCTCGCTGGTGTCCCCGGTGATCGACGGGCTGCAGCTGATTTCCCTGGCCGCAAATGTGGGCGATACCCGCACCATGGTCGCCCACCCGGCCACCATGACGCACTGCCGGCTCTCCGCGGAGCAACTTCTCGCCGCGGGCCTGAACACCTCCACCCTGCGCATTTCGGTGGGGCTTGAAGACCCCGCCGATCTGCTCGCCGACCTCACCCAAGCGCTGGACGGCGCACTAAACCGGGCCCTGGCCCCGCAAACCCAAGGAGCATCATGAGCGGCTTCAACACCCTCGCCGTACACGCCGGCCAGCATAAAGACCCGCACACCGGAGCCGTGGTCCCACCGATCTACCAAACCAGCACGTTCATCCAGGACGGAATCAACGTCTTGCGCTCCGGGCACGAATACTCCCGCGGCTCGAACCCGACCCGCGATGGCTTCGAAGCGCAGCTCACCGCCCTGGAAGGCGGAGCCGCGGGGTTCGCCTTCGCCTCGGGCATCGCCGCCGAAGACGCACTGCTGCGTGCGGTCCTCGAACCCGGCGATCACATCGTCCTTGGCGCCGACGGCTACGGCGGCACCAACCGGCTGATCTCCAAATTGCACAGCAAATGGGGCATCACCTCTTCTGCGGTGGATATCACCAACCTGGACTCGGTGCGCGCAGCGGTGCGCCCGAACACCGCGCTGCTTTGGGTGGAGACTCCCTCCAACCCGCTGCTGGGCATCGCCGATCTTGCCGGCTGGGCGGACATCGCCCGCGAGCACGGCGCCCTGCTGGTAGTGGACAACACCTTCGCCACTCCCTACCTGCAGCGGCCTTTGGACTTCGGGGCCCACGCGGTGGTCCACTCCACCACCAAGTACATCGGGGGACACTCGGATGTGCTCGGCGGCGCGGTGATCGTCGCCGATCACCTCTTCCGTGGCCAGGCGCTGGCCGAAGCCGTCGGCTTCCAGCAATTCGCCGGCGGCGCGGTGGCCGGCCCGCAGGATTCCTACCTGGCCGCACGCGGCCTGAAGACCTTGGGATTGCGCATGGAACGCCACTGCGCCTCCGCAGCTAAGCTGGCACGCTGGCTTGATAGCCAGCCTGAGGTGACGCGGGTCTATTACCCCGGGTTGGAATCCCATCCCGGCCATGAGCTTGCGGCGCGTCAGCAGCGGGGTTTTGGCGGCATCGTCTCGTTGCAGCTCACCGACGAACCCGCCGCGCGCGCATTCGCCGAATCCATGGAGTACTTCCAGCTCTCGGTCTCCCTGGGCGGGGTGGAATCCCTGGTCTGCTACCCGCGCGAAATGACCCATGCCTCGCTGATCGGCACCGAGCTGGAAATCCCGGCCAACCTGGTCCGCCTTTCGGTGGGCATCGAGGAACCCGAGGACCTCATCGCGGATCTTTCCCGCGGGTTGGCCGCCGCGCGTAACGCCGCCGGCCCGGCACGCACCACTTGTCCACAGCCGGCGAGAGAACCCGCACTGCAGCTTTAACCACCGCGCACACTGGGGCCATGGACAACTCCCGCAGCACCGCAGAGGCCCTGGGCCAGCTGGCCCGGGGCCTGGCGCTGATGACCGCCGCGACGCAGGCCATCGCCGCCGAGACGCCCGCCCCGGGGCACGCCGCCTACTTCGCCTGGCTCACCGAGCGGGCCGCCGCGGCCGTGGCCCACGCGCAGATCCATGCGGCCGACGCGCTGCGCCGCAGCGGAGCGCACAAGCTGGACCAGCAGTCCCTCCAGAAGATTTCCGACGCCGGCTCGCAGACGGCACCCGAAGAGCTCGACGCACTGCACGGGCAGACCACCACCGGCCGGACGCAGTTCAAGGCGACCGCGGAGTTGCTGCACGGCTGGCTGGGCGTGCCCGCAACCACCGCGCGGGAACGCCTGGTGCAGGCCGATTGCCTGATCGCCGGGGTCGACGAAGCCGGGCAACGCCTCGACCCCTGGCTGCCGCAATTGGCAGAGCAGTTCGCCGATCCCGCCGCAGATCCGCGCCTGGTCGTGGGGACGGCGAAGAAGATCCACGCGGCCCGCAACGATCTGGGCCAAGGAGCCGAGGGCGAGGCCGCCAAAGCGCGGCTGCAGGCCGAAGCGGTGAGCTTTATCAAGAACGAACCGGAAACCGCGCGCAAGCATGTGGCGGATCTGGTCGCGCAGGTGAAGGCCGGGAAGCGGCCGATGAAGGCGCTGCTGGCGGACATCGGCTTTTTCAAGCTCGGGGTGCGCAACGGGCTGGTGGAGTACTTGCTGCGCGTGCTGCCTGCGCAGGCGGCGCAGATCGAAGCGTTCCAGCAGGCGCTGAACAATCCGAAGACGATCGCGGGCAACCGGGAGGCGTTGAAGGATTTGGATGCCGAGCTGACCGGGGAGCCAGGCAGCGCGTGGGACGACTCGGATTCGATGCCCGGCTGGGCCAAAGGCGACGCGGATGCCGAGAACGTCGAAAACCGCCCAGCGCATGCCGAGCCCGGCAACGACGCCACCGAGCCCGCGGAAAACGACGAGCCAGGCAACGCCGTGGAGCGCGGCAGCGCAGCCCAGGATGAAGAACCGGCGGCTCCGGCGGCGGAAGCCGAAAGCCGCCCAGCGGATCTGCCCGGCGGCTGTCCTGCAGCGCCGGCGCTCCCGGGCACCGATGCGCCGCGGTTCTCGACCCCGGTGGCGCAGAGCCGCGATGCCGAGGACCTTCCCGATTCCGCGGTTGACCCGCCAGATCTTGCCCGTGCCGGCCCTGAGGCGCAGGCGCCGTGGGAAGAGCTGCGGCCCGAACGCCGGTATCTGATCGGCTTCATGGCGCTGCTGATGGCCGACCGCACCGGTTCGGGTGGTTCGAAGGGGAAGCGGCCGGGACTGGTCGCCCCGCAGGTGAGCATCATCTTGGACTACGAGAAGATGCGCGAGCGCGGCAAGGATTTCGCCGTAACCTCCTCGGGCATCGAGTTGTCGGCAGGCGAAACCCGGGCGGCGTTATGCAACGCGGGAGTGTACCCGTTGGTGCTCAACGGCAAGAGCCTGCCATTGGACTTGGGACGCACCCAGCGGTTGTTTTCCAAGGCTCAGGGCCGGGCGATACGCGCCGCCTATCGGGGGTGCGCCTATCCTGGATGCAGCATGCCCGCCGAGCGGTGCGAGCTGGATCATCTGGACGCCTGGGAGAAGGGCGGAGCCACGGATGTGGAATCCTCGGAGTTGGGCTGCTCGGTGCACCATATCGAGCGGCACTGCGGATTGTTCCACGCGGTGAAGATCAAGGGGTGCCGGCCAATGGTGCTGCTCTCCAAGGAGCTGGATCCACAACAGCGCCTGCGGGTCAATACGTTTTTCATGACGCCTTCGGAGGCCTTGGAAGCCGAGGAGCTGGCGCAGCGGATGACGCGGTTGTGGCGCGCGGGGCAGCTGGACGTGGAAATCGTCGATCCCTGACCGCCTGCGCTTGATCGAATTGCCGTCACAATTGGCGCAACGATGATCGATTTGCCAAGATTATCCCATGTCTTCTGATCTTCCTGTTCACTCCGCGCCCGAAAAGGCCGGCGAGGAACACAGCGCCAAAGTTGCGGTCACCCTCTTCCCGCTGCTGGTGCTGGCCGGCGGCGCGCTCGCACTGCTCACCCCCGAAACCTTCTCCGGCTTCTCCAAGCTGATCAATCCGCTGCTGATGGTCATCATGTTCGGCATGGGGCTCACGCTCACCTTGCCCGATTTTGCCCTCGTGGTGCGCAGGCCACTGCCGGTGCTCCTCGGAGTCATCGCCCAATTCATCATCATGCCGCTGCTGGGCCTGGGCATCGCCATGGCGTTGGCGCTGCCTCCGGCGCTGGCCGCCGGCGTCATCCTGGTCGGTTGCGCCCCGGGCGGCACCGCCTCGAATGTGGTCACCTACCTGGCCAAGGGCGACGTGGCCCTCTCGGTGACGATGACCTCGGTCTCGACGCTGCTCGCGCCGATCTTCACCCCGCTGCTGGCCCTGTGGCTCGCCGGGCAATACCTGCCGGTGGCCGCGGGAACCATGGCGCTGTCCATTGTGCAGATCGTGCTCATTCCGGTGGTCCTGGGCCTCGTCTTGCGCACGATCCTGCCCCGCCTGGTCAACATGGTGCTGCCGGCCCTGCCGTGGGTTTCGGTCATCGCGATCACCTTCGTGGTGGTCATCGTGGTGGCCGGCAGCTCGGCGGCCATCTTCAGCGCGGGCCTGCTGATCCTGCTCGCGGTGATCCTGCACAACGCCGGGGGCATCGCCCTGGGCTATGGCACCGCGAAGCTGTTCAAGCAGCCGATCGCGAGCCGCCGCACCATGGCGGTGGAGATCGGCATGCAGAACTCCGGCCTCGCCTCGGGGCTGGCCAAGGACTTCTTCACCCCCGAGGCGGCGCTTCCCGGCGCGGTCTTCTCCGTCTGGCACAACCTCTCCGGCGCGCTCATTGCCGCCTACTGGCGGCGCAGCAGCGCCAAAAATGACCAGCTGGCCACCGCGGAACAGCCCGTCAACTAGCCGCACGGCTGCACCACGCAAAAAGCGCCGGCCTCACGTTGAAATTCAGCGTGGGGCCGGCGCTTTTGTGCCGCAGAGCTTTTCCGCGACCGGAGCTCAGCGCGTCACCAGATCGTTCGGGTAGACGACCCCTGCAGACTCGCGGATCGTATCGAAGAGCTCCATGGTTTTCACCGAGTGCTCCCAGGGCATCGTGGGCGACTGGGTGAGCCCCTGCTGGATGCAGCGGGTCGCCTCGCGGAATTCGTATCCGTAGTTCTCGCCTACCGCCTCGAACTCTTCTACGCGGGGCGGGCCATCGGTGGGGTGGATGAATAATTTGCTCGCGTTGTTCAGCGGCGCGTTCGTGGCCAGCCATCCGCCGGTGCCGGTGACTCGCGCCTGCTGCGGGGCGCCCCCGTTGAGCGTCAGCAGCAACTGGGCATGCTTGCCACCGGCGTATGAGAGGTTCATCGCGGTCTGCGTATCCACGCCGTCCCGATTGAGCTGAGCTACCGCGTGCACCGACTCGGGGAAGCCGAGGGCGCCGATGGCCCAGGTCAGCGGGTACACACCCAGATCCAGCAGGGCCCCGCCGCCGGCCTTCGGGTCGAAGAGGCGCGAGGCCGGATCATAGGCGGCGTGGAACCCCAGATCCGCCTGCACCCAGGTGACCTCGCCCAGTTCCCCCGATGCGAGGATCGCCAGGGCCCGGGCGAATGCCGGAGTGAAGCGTGCCCAGAGCGCTTCCATCAGGAACAGCGAACGTTCGGCCGCGAATTCCACCAGCGTGCGCGCCTCGGATGCGTTGATGGTCAGCGACTTCTCGCAGACCACATGCTTGCCGGCCGCCAGCGCAGCCATGGCGATCTCATAATGCTGCCCATGCGGGGTCGCGATGTAGACGACCTCCACCTGCTCGTCCGCGAACAGCTCCTGATAGGACCCGTAGGCCCGATCAATGCCGTGCTTGTCGGCGAATTCCCGCGCCTTGGCCGTATTCCGCGAGGACACCGCGCAGACTTGCGCGTCGGCTAGAGCCTGCAGGTCTCCGATCACCTTGGAGACGATCCGCCCGGTGGACACCACACCCCAGTTCAGCGTCCGTCCGGTGGCCTCGGCGGCCGGCGGAGCCGAGGGCTGTGCGGTGGGCGGCGTGCTGATATGCGAGGTCATCGGCGGTGTCCTTGTACTGGGAGTCGAGAATCGGCGGGGCGGTCAGGAACCGTTGGCGGCCAGGTGCTTGGCGGCGAGCACCAGATAGTGCTCGGCGTTCACGTTCAGGCTGGCGACCTCGTCCGCGGTCAGTTCGCGGCGCACCTTCGCGGGAACCCCGGCCACCAGCGAGCGCGGCGGCACCTGCGTGCCCTCAAGCACCAGGGCCCCGGCCGCCACCAGCGACTGCTCGCCGATGACCGCGCCGTTCATGATCGTCGCGCTCATCCCGACCAGACAGCCATCGCCCACGGTGGCGCCGTGCACCACCGCGCTGTGGCCGACGGATACCGCGTCCCCGAGCGTGCAGGGGAACCCCGCATCGGCATGCAATACGACGTTGTCCTGCAGATTGGTGCCCTTGCCCACCCGGATCGGGGCCGAATCGCCGCGCACCGAGACACCGTAGAAGGCGCTGGCGCGATCAGCCAATTGCACGTCGGCGCTCAGCGTCGCGGTCGGGGCAAGGAAAACTTCGGCGCCCACGGTAGGGGTAACGCCGTCAATGGTAATTATGTGAGCCATGGCACCCATCCTATCCGCAGCCGGGGTCCGGCTCGGCGAAGCGCTGCGCGGTGCGCGCCGCCGGGCACTGCCGCGAAACTAGGAGAAGACGATGGTGCGCTGCCCATCGAGCATCACCCGGTGCTCGGAGTGCCACTGCACCGCACGGGTCAGCGTGCGGCCCTCGACGCTGCGCCCGAGCGCGACCAGCTGGGCGGGGGTGCGCGCATGGGAAACCTGGGTGACCTCCTGGTCGATAATCGGCCCCTCATCCAGGTCCGCGGTCACATAGTGCGCGGTCGCGCCGATCAGCTTCACCCCGCGGGCGTGGGCCTGGTGGTACGGCTTCGCCCCCTTGAAGGAGGGCAGGAAGGAGTGGTGGATGTTGATGACCCGTCCGGCCATCCGCTCGCACAAGGCGTCGGAGAGGATCTGCATGTAGCGGGCGAGCACCACCAGTTCGATATCGTACTCATCGGCCAGGGCCAGCAGCTCCGCCTCGGCCTGGAACTTGTTCGCCGGGGTCACCGGCAGGTGCACGAAGTCCACCCCGTAGAACTCGGCCATCGGCTTCAGATCCAGGTGGTTGGAGACGATCACCGGCACCTCGATGGCCAGATTTCCGGCGCGCTGGGCGAAGAGCAGGTCGTTGAGCGCGTGCCCCGCCTTGGAGCACATGATCATGGTGCGGGTGCGCTTGGCCGCGTCGTCCACGCGCAGCGACATCACGAATTCCTCGCGGATCGGCGCGAGCGCCGCGCGCACCTGGACCAGGGACTGTTCGGTGGCCACCTCGATGCGCATGAAAAAGGTGTTCGAATCCGGCGATTCATACTGCTGGGACTCGGTGATATTGCAACCAGCGCCCAGCAGCCCGCCGGAAATTGCATGCACGATGCCCGGTCGGTCCAGGCAGGAAAGGGTCACGATGTACTGGTTGCTCATGGATCGAGGTTAACCTCCCGGAGCCCCCTGCGCCGAATCCGGCGTCTTGCCAGCGCGATATTTACCTGGCCGTTGTCATCTGCGGCGGGCGATTTTCGGCCCCCGCTTCGCTCGCGTCCGCGGAACCAACCGCCACCCCGAGCTCGGCCAACCGGCGCACCGCCGCCACCGCGGCTTTCCGCCCGGCCCGGGTTGCCCCGATCGTGGAGGCCGAGGCGCCGTACCCGACGAAGAACATTCCCGGCAGCGCCGCGGCGCTCACCGAATCGGCAAGCACCCGGATCCCGCCGGTGCTGGTGTGCAGATTCAGCCCGCGCAGGTGCCGATGGGCATGGCGGAAGCCCGTGGCCCACAGGATCGCGTCGATCTTTTCGCTCGTGCCGTCGGCAAAGCGCACCGACCGTGCATCCAGCCAGGAGATGGCCCCGCGGGAGATCAGCGCACCGGAGTCGATGCCCGCCCGCATCGCCTCGGTGAGAATCAGCCCGGTGGTGCCGACCACGGATTTCGGCGGCAGCCCGGCGGCGGTCCGCGCGTTGACCTCGCGCTCCACGGCCACGCCCCATTCGGGATCGTTGCCCACCTCCCGCCAGTCCGGGGCGCGCCGGGTGGACCAGAGGGTGTCGATCCCGGCGGCCCGCAGCGCCACGATGAACTGGGTGGCGCTCGCCCCGCCGCCGACCACCAGCACCCGCTGCCCGGCAAACTGCTCCGGCGCCACAAATCCGGAGGTGTGCACTTGCGGCCCGGTGAATTCTTGGCTGCCGGGGTAGACCGGCCAGAAGGGGTTGGTCCAGGTGCCGCTGGCGTTGATCAGCGTGCGCGTCGCGAGCTCCTCGCCGCTGGAAAGCCGAACGCTGAACCAGGTTCCGTCGTGGCTGACCGCCGCTACCTTCGCGGGCCGGCGCACCGCCAAGCGATGCAGCGCTTCGAACTGCGCATAGTAGTCGGAGACCACCGCGGAGGCTGGCCGCGTGGGGTCCTGATTTTCGAAGGGGAAGTCCGGCAGCGGGTGGATCCGGTGCGTCTTGCCCAGGGTGAGGGTGTCCCAGCGGTGCTGCCACGCGCCGCCGGGGCGCTCGTTCGCGTCGAGCACCAGGAAATCCTCGCCGGGTACCAGTCCGCGCCGGTGCAATTGATAGGCCGCCGAAAGCCCCGCCTGGCCGGCGCCGATCACGATGCTCTGGTAGCTCACCCGAACCTGCTTTCTCCACGTTGCGCTCACCGGGTACAACAACCCCGGAGCGGTGCGCATTCCCGCCGCACCCGCTACATGGTGCACAGCCTTCGGCCGAGGAAATCACATTTTTCGCCCGTCATCCACCGGTGTGCGCACCGCGAAGTTCGTTAGACTTGTGCGCAGAAGCATCGTGACTGGCGTGAGGTGGATAACCACCGGGGAGCGAGCAACCTGCAGTGAATACGGACCGCGCGCCTGGGTCTGGTACCGAACAGCATCGTGAGCCGCGCAGCAGCTGCGCAGGCCACAACGGAAGGAACAGTGTGAGCGCACGTATTCTCGACGGCAAGGCCACCGCGGCAACCATCAAGGCGGAGCTGGCCGAACGCGTCGCCAAGCTCAAGGAGCAGGGTTACGCCACCGGGCTGGGCACCATCCTGGTGGGCAACGACCCGGGCTCGGCCTGGTACGTCGGCGGCAAGCACAAGGACTGCGCCGAGGTCGGCATCGAATCGATCCGCGTGGATCTGCCGGAGGAAACCACCCAGGACGAGCTGCTGGCCAAGGTGCGCGAGCTGAACGAGAACCCGGATTGCACCGGCTACATCGTGCAGCTGCCGCTGCCCAAGCATATCGACCAGGACACGATCCTGGAGGCGATGGATCCGCAGAAGGACGCCGACGGGCTGCACCCGATGAACCTGGGCCGCCTGGTCGCCAACGTGAACCGCCCGATGGCCTCCCCGCTGCCATGCACCCCACTGGGCTGCGTGGACCTGCTGGCCCGGCACGATATCGATCTGAACGGCAAGCACGTGCTGGTCCTGGGCCGCGGCGTGACCATCGGACGTCCGGTCGGACTGCTGCTCACCCGCCGGTCGGTCAACGCGACCGTCACCCTGGCGCACACCGGCACCACCAACCTGCCCGAGCTGCTGGCCCAGGCCGATGTCATCATCGCCGCCGCCGGCGTGCCGCATATCGTCAAGGCCGATGCGATCAAGCCCGGCGCGATCGTGCTCGACGTGGGGGTCTCCCGGGTTGACGGCAAGGTCACCGGGGATGTGGATCCGGCGGCCGCCGAGGTCGCTTCGTGGATCAGCCCGAACCCGGGCGGCGTAGGCCCGATGACCCGCGCGATGCTGCTGAACAATGTGGTCGAGGCGGCAGAACGCAACGCCGCCCACGCCGCCCACGCCGCCAGCTAGGCGCTACGCAACCCGAAGGCCCGTGGGGCCACCCCCCCGCGGGGGGGGTGGGCCCCG
>NZ_JBQSYR010000006.1:0-144789 GCF_052379505.1 Glutamicibacter sp. 363
CTAGGGCATTCATCCGACCCTCGGGGATCATCTCCACATCGATGGACCCGGCACCCAGTGCCCGCAAGCGACCCAGCCGCTCCAACTGCCGCAACAACTCTGGCACCGATACCCTCGAGGGCCCGGTCCGCAATCTTTCCCACGCGGTCAGCCGTGATCCCTCCCCAACGCGAAGCAGGCGTTCCAATTCCAGGATCAAGGCGGGGCCGGCCGCGTCAACCAGCATGGAATGGAGGCGGTCATTTGCTCCGGCACGGACCTCTATAACCAGTCGTGTCAACGTAGAGACGCCGGGGAGAAGGACCTTGCGTTCACGCAGCCAGAGCACCGTCCGTTCAAACAGACGCACCGGTCCCTCCGACGACGTCCAGGCCCGGGCCTCCAGGAACAGCCTCAGCTCCGCGTGGCTGGCCGAATCGGAGAAATCCGCATACCCGTACACGATGGAAATTTCCGCGGCATGCTCATACCCGGTCTGTCCCCGCTGCGCATACAGCTTGAGCACGGAAGCATCCGCAATATCCAACTGCCCGGCCAGGAATTCCACCACCGGCCACGGAACAGCCAATGGATCCGTCAGGAACCGTCCTGCCACCCGCACCGTGATCAGTTGGACAGCAAATCCCAGGCGATTGTGCATTCCCCGACGGCGACCAACTACCGACAGGTCTGCATCGTCCAACCAACAGAAACGTTCCAGGTCCTCCGCCGATACCTCGTCGGGGAATCCGCCGAACCCTGCTGCCTGCTCATCACTTAGAAAATCGACCGCCATGGAACCCATTCAACAGGCCTCAGACTCTTTAGCGTGAATTTCCGTACCGATCTTCCTCAGACCCCAATCTCGCAGAACAATAAAGCAGGAGCGAATGCATGATTTTTGATTCGGTAGTCAGCGCAGGAGAGCTACGGCGCTGAGGGCGGTCGGAAGCAATTAGGCAATGGTGGAACACTCGCCAGAGCCGCTGTACGCGATTCTAAGCCTAGAAATTCTCCGTATAGCGAGGTGTGCGCGTTCCGAGCCGTTGCAGCGGCACAAAGAGCTTGTACCGGTCTGAGCGATACAGCGAGACCGAATAGTCGGCAAGCCGCTCGCCAATGTAGGCATATCGGGTGATCTGCAGAAGTGGGAAGCCAGGTTCAACACCGAGCAGTAGCGCTTGCGCGCTGCTTGCGGCGGTGCTTTCAACCTGGTCTTCGCCCCACTCCAGCAAGATCCCGTAGCGCTCGTGGAGCGCCTGATAGAGCTTGGATGGCGGCGGTCCGTCGGTGAAGCCTGGCACCAGGTCCGCGGGCATGTAGTTCTCATCCAGGCTCATGGGGGTGCCGTCCGCAAGCAGCAGACGCTTGAAGCGGATCACCGCCGTGCCCTCGTCAACCATGAGCTGCGCGCTGAGGTAGGCCGAGGCCTTGAGTTCGTCGAACTCCAGCACGCGTGCGTCGGGCACCATGCCGCGGCGCATCATATCTTCGGAGTACGAGTGCAGCCGTACGCGGAGATCCATTTTTTCCGGGACCACGAAGGTGCCGATGCCGACCACGCGTTTGAGTACCTGCTCATCGACCAAGGCATCAATTGCCTGGCGGATGGTCTTTCGCGCCACGCCAAAGTGAGCGGCCAGCTCACGCTCGGGTGGAAGCTTATAACCTGGCTTGCAGGCCTCCCGGGCATGCGTCTTCAGAATGTCACGGATCTGGCGATACTTGCTCGTCTTGCTCTGTGCATCGAGTGTGGCGGTAACGGCTGGCGTCGGCGAGTAACGCACGAGGATCTCCTTTGACAAGGCGGTGCTGCTTAAAATACTAACGGGGTGACAAGTAAAAACTTGTCACCCCGTTAAGAGAACTACTTAGTGGGCGTGATCGCCGCGGCTGTATTCGTAAACCCAGCCAACAAGTGCGACTACCGATAGGCCTGCTCCAATGTAGAAGACCCACCATCCAACGGCCAAGCCGAGGAAGCCAATTGCTGCGGCACCGGCAAGTACCAGTGGCCACCAGCTCCATGGCGAGAACAGACCGAGGTCTCCGGCGTTCTCGTGGATTTCGCCATCAATGCGGTCCTCTGGACGAGCACCAACACGCTTGGCGGTGAAGAACAGGTAACCGCCGACCATGGCCGACAAACCGGTGAGCATGAGCAGAGCCAGCAGGCCTACCCATTCGTTCCAATTGGTCATGTAGCCATAGACAACTGCCACTGGGGTGAAGAAGAAGATTCCACCCAGGAAAAGCCAGGATTCAACTTTCATCTTTACAAGTCCTTCTGGTCAGCCGGTCCGAAGATCTTTGCGGCACCAGCAGTAGGAGTGGAACGACCACTCAGTTCTGGGTGGTGCAGATCCAGCGCTGGGCGCTCGGAGCGGATTCGTGGGATCGAGTGGAAGTTGTGACGTGGTGGAGGGCAAGAGGTTGCCCACTCCAGCGATGCGCCGAAGCCCCATGGATCGTCAACTTCAACCTTCTTGCCATTTCGGTGAGTGACCCACACGTTCCAGAAGAACGGAATCATCGACATGCCCAGGATGAAGGCGAACACGGTCGAAACCTGGTTCATGGCGGTGAAGCCATCTTCTGGCATGTAGTCAGCGTAACGACGTGGCATACCCATAACGCCCAGCCAGTGCTGGATGAGGAAGGTGCCGTGGAAGCCGATGAACAGCAGCCAGAAGTGGATCTTGCCAAGGCGCTCGTTGAGCATCTTGCCGGTCCACTTTGGCCACCAGAAGTAGAAGCCGGCGAACATTGCGAACACCACGGTACCGAAGACCACGTAGTGGAAGTGTGCCACGACGAAGTAGGTATCCGAAACGTGGAAGTCAAGCGATGGAGCGGAAAGGATGATACCGGTCAAGCCACCGAACAAGAAGGTGATCAGGAAGCCGATGCTCCACAGCATTGGAGTTTCGAAGGTAATCGAACCTCGCCACAGCGTGCCGATCCAGTTGAAGAACTTCACGCCGGTCGGCACCGCGATCAGCATCGTCATGAAGCCGAAGAACGGCAGCATCACGGAACCGGTCACGTACATGTGGTGAGCCCAAACGGAGACCGACAGAGCTGCAATGGAGATGGTCGCGAAAACCAGACCCTTGTAGCCGAAGATCGGCTTACGGCTGAAGACCGGGAAGATCTCCGAAACGATACCGAAGAACGGCAACGCAATAATGTAGACCTCTGGGTGACCGAAGAACCAGAACAGGTGCTGCCAGAGAACGGCGCCACCATTATCCGGGTCGAAGATATGTGCCCCGAAGCGGCGATCTGCACCCAAGGCGAACAGCGCAGCTGCCAGCGGTGGGAAGGCCATCAGGACCAAGATCGAGGTGATCAAGGTATTCCACGCGAAGATCGACATGCGCCACATGGTCATGCCAGGAGCACGCAAGCAGATGATGGTGGTGATGAAGTTGACGGCGCCAAGGATGGTACCGAAGCCCGACAGTGCAAGGCCGAAGACCCAAAGGTCTCCACCGATGCCTGGCGAGAAGGTGGTGTTCGACAATGGTGCGTAAGCGAACCAACCGAAGCTAGCGGCACCCTGAGGGGTGAGGTAGCCAGCCAGGGCGATAGTCGAGCCCAAGGAGAAGAACCAGAAGGCCAATGCGTTCAGACGTGGGAAGGCCACATCCGGGGAACCGATCTGCAGTGGCATCATCACGTTGGCAAAACCTGCGAAGAGCGGGGTTGCGAACATCAGAAGCATGACGGTGCCGTGCATGGTGAACAGCTGGTTGTACTGTTCCTTGGTCTGCAGGATCTGCATACCTGGCTCGAACAGTTCCGCACGAATCAGCAGCGCCATGACGCCACCGATGCAGAACATGATGAACGAGGTGATCAGGTACATGTACCCGATCTTCTTGTGGTCGGTCGAAGTAATGTAGTCGACAAAGAGTCGACCCTTTGACTTCGGCACGACGGATGGGGCAATCGACTTGACGTCGTCGGTAGCATACTCAAACGTAGTCATAGCGATTACTCTCCTTCCTCTGCGTGACCGTGCTCCACAACGATGGAGTTGACCTTGTTAGGCTGACGGTCGTATTCCTCACCAATGTGGCCATCTTCCAGCTTGGCAAGTTCAGCCTTGAACTCTGCGTCGCTAACGACCGCAACGTTGAAGAGCATCTCCGAGTGGTACTCGCCGCAAAGCTCGGCGCACTTGCCATCGAAGTTACCCTCAACCTGCGGGGTCAGGTAGATGTAGTTGGTCTTGCCTGGAATCATGTCCAGCTTCTGAAGGAATGCTGGAACCCAGAACGAGTGGATAACATCGCGGCTGTTAAGCTCGAGCGTTACCGACTTACCTGCAGGCAGGTACAAGGTAGGCAGTGATTCCTTCACGCCAGCCGAGCCGTCCTTGTTCAGGTGAGCCTGTTCGCCAGCGAAGTACTTCTCCTGGCCCTGGTAGCTGTAGTTGAAGTCCCACGACCACTGCTTCGCGCGGACGTCTACGACGACCTCGGAATCCACAGGTGCGTTGATTGACTTCTCAACAGTGTTATTGAAGCTAAAGAAGACCAAAACAAGGACCAAAGGAATGGCCGTGTAGAAGATCTCCAATGGCAGGTTGTAGCTCAGCTGACGTGGGTAACCAGTATCGGTCTTACGGCGACGGTAAGCCACGACGCACCAAAGCATCAGACCCCAGGTCAGAATTCCGATAATGATCACGGCGATCCAAGAGTGAACCCATAGATCCTGGATTGCTCCAGTGTGGTTCGTGGTATCGCGCTCCACATTTGGGAGCCAACCGCGTTTAGCCTCCGCTGTACATCCCGTCAGCAGCAATGCGCCGGCGCCAACCAAGGCAATAACTTTTGCCTTGGCGGATCCGAGACTGCCGGTTCGGTGTTGCGAACTCACAGACGGCCCTTCCTCTTTGTTGGTGCAGAATGTGGTCTTCATAAGTCACCTCGCGGCTAAACGAGTTGCACGGTGAGGTGGCTCACGAAGGGAAACATAGTTTTACTACTTAATGTAGAGCTTACCCTCTTCGACCCCAGAATACCGAAAAACGCCGCCGTTCTAACGAGAAATTTCTTCAACGTTTGAACGGCGGCGTTAGTTCCCTAAGGCCTAGTGGAAGGAATCTCCACAGGCACAGGAGCCGGAGGCTGCAGGGTTATCAATGGTGAAGCCCTGCTTTGAAATTGTGTCTTCGAAATCGATCGAAGCGCCGGAGAGATACGGCACGCTCATCTTGTCGACGATGACCTCTACGCCGTCGAAGTCACGCAGCGCGTCACCCTCGAGCATGCGCTCGTCAAAGTAGAGCTGGTAAATCAGGCCCGAGCAGCCGCCAGGCTGAACGGCGATACGCAAACGAAGGTCGTCACGGCCTTCCTGCTCCAGAAGTGAACGCACCTTCTGCGCAGCCACGTCGGAAATTTCTACCTCGTGGGTTGGTAGCTCGGTTGAGTCACCCTTGGTCTGGTCAACTGCTGCAGTCATGATTTTCCTCCCATACTGCTTGGTGTGACACCGTCGGCCCGAATATCTTCAGGTTATATGGCGCCTTTTCTTGATTCAATACTACGTCGCGGTCGCTGAAAATGCTCTCAGAACTTCTCCTTGTATGACGCGGTTCACAGGCCTTCGGAATTAATCCGCGCCAACAGCAAGGCTTCTGCGACAATCGCCTTCTGGAAGTCCCCAATGTGAAGCGACTCATTAGCCGAGTGCGCCCGCGAGTCGGGGTCTTCCACGCCGGTCACCAGGATCTGGGCCTGCGGGAATACGTCGAGCAGATCTGCAATGAACGGAATCGATCCACCCAGGCCCATGCTGACCGGCTCAACTCCCCACGACTGCTCCAGGGCCCAGCGTGCGGTGCCATTAGCCGAAGCTTCAAGATCCGCCTGATAGGCGCTACCTGCTTCGGTAGCCACAAACTGCACCTCGGCACCACGCAGGTCCACGGAGTTCACATGAGCTTCCAGCGAGGCCAAGGCCTGGCTTGGTTCCTGCCCTGGAGCCAAACGCATCGATACCTTGAAGCGCGTTTGCGGGATCAGGGTATTGGACGAGCGATCAACACTAGGCATATCCATTCCAATGACACTGAGCGCTGGTTTATTCCACAAGCGGTCCGTGATCTTGCCCGTGCCTGCCAGTTGAACGGATTCAAGCACCGAGCTGTCGCGGCGGAACTCGGACTCATCGAAGTCAACCTCGGCGATATCGTTCGCCACCAACCCGGGCACGGCAACCGAACCATTTTCATCATGGAATGACGCAATGAGTTTCGCTGCAAGAACCGGTGCGTCGAGCACCGGGCCGCCAAACATGCCCGAGTGAACTGCGTGCCCCAGCGAGCGCACGGTGATTTCCGCGGCCGCCATGCCGCGCAGCGAGCTGGTCAGGGCGGGAGTTCCCACGGCCCAGTTAGAGGAGTCGGCCACTACGATAACGTCGGCGGCGAGCTTGTCCTGATGCGCCTCCAGGAAGTTCCTGAAGGACGGCGAACCAGCCTCTTCTTCACCCTCGAAGAAGTAAGTGACGCCGACACCAAAATCCGCCACGGAATCCAGCACCGCGCGCAGGGAAGCAATGTGCACCATGATGCCCGCTTTATCGTCCGCGGCACCGCGGCCATAGAGCCGCTCCCCCACCTTCGTGGCTTCAAAGGCCGGAGTGTTCCAGTCTTCTTCGTTGCCAGGAGGCTGCACATCGTGATGCGCGTAGAGCAGGACGGTTGGCTTGCCAGGCTGGGCCATGCGGCGAGCCACCACCGCCGGTGCGCCCATGACGCCATCCGCGGCTGGCTCGCGCAGAATCTCAACGCTCTCCATGCCAGCGTCACGCGCCAGCGCGGCCACGGCCTGAGCGCTTTCTTCCAGATTGGCCGGATCGAAGGATTCCCAAGCGACGCCAGGGATGGCTACCAGCGAACCGAGCTCTTTGAGGATCTTCTCAAAGTTCTTCTCGATATGACTTTTCAGGGCAGTGACATCGACGCCATGGTTCGAGGCGACGACTGAAGAATTATTTGTCATGACTTCAGCCTAGCAATGACCTAGGTTGCTAATGTCACTGTGCCGCAAACAACCCGGTAGGATAGGGGCGTGTTTGGACGTAAAAAAGATGACTCTCAATCCCCCGCAAATGAGGAGCCGACTGCACTGGCTCCCGAATCAACTGACGGCCGCAAGACTGGCCCGACCCCTAAGCGCAGCGCGCAGCAAGCCAGCCGCCAGCGCCCACTAGTGCCTACCGATCGCAAGGCAGCCAAGGAAGCCGATCGTCAACGACGCATCGAAGCCCAGAACCGCTTGCGCATCGCTAATGAGACCGGTGACGAACGCTACCTGATGCCTCGCGACAAGGGTCCGCAGAAGCGCTATGCCCGTAACTTCATCGACTCGCGCTGGATGTTCAGCGAATTCATGATGTTCGTAATCTTCGCATTCCTGATCTTGTCGTTGACGTTCAATCAGAACCTCTCGGTACAGATGTACGTGCAGGGTGCCCTGTGGGTTGTCATCGCCCTGGTGATCATCGAATTGATCGTCACTACGGTGCTGCTCAAGCGCCGCTTGGTCGCTAAATTCGGCTCCATGGATCGTGGAATCCGCATGTACGCGGCGATGCGCGGCATGCAGTTCCGCAAGCTGCGCCTGCCGAAGCCGCAGATTAAGCGCGGCGCCGACATCGACTAGTTTCATTGTCCAAATCTTCTTAGGGCGGATTCCTTATGGAATCCGCCCTTCTTTTATGTCGTTCAGCCCCGCATAAAGCGAGGCCTTTCACAAAATAGAAATCTTGTGAATCGCTTTACAAGGTTATAAAAGTCGAAAGCCTGTGCCACCACTGCTGCATCACATTTGCCCTTGTAAACGGGTTTACCAGCCCTTTGCGAGTATCCACAAGGTTTGGATTTGGTAACAGATGGTGCCGATGAGCACGGCCGCATTGGGCTGGCCAGCTTCTCCCCCAGCGTTGGGCGGTTTTTCATGCGGGAAATGGCACCCAGAGACAGCGAAGCTCCCGAAACGGTATTTCGGGAGCTTCAGACCGATCCTTCGACAGCAGATTACCGGCGGCTAGCTAGTTCCTTGTTGATGGCGCGTGCCCAGAACGGACCCTCATAGAGGAACGCGGTGTACCCCTGAACGAGATCGGCGCCCGCAGCGAGCCGTGTCTCGACGTCGGCGGCGTTCTCCACGCCGCCGACGGAAATGATGGCCATCTTCGAGGGGACCAATTCACGTAGCTGGCGAAGCACTTCCAGCGAGCGTTCTTTCAACGGAGCACCGGACAAACCACCGGCGCCGATTTCTTCGACCTTGGCGGCATCGCTGGACAAGTCTTCGCGTCCAATCGTCGTATTGGTGGCGATAATCCCGTCCAGGCCTAGCTCGGTAGCCAACGTCGCGACATCGACGAGATCTTCATCGCTCAAATCCGGTGCGATCTTCACCAATAGCGGGATGTGGCGGCCGGAGACCTGATCGGCCAACTGCCCGACTTCGCTGAGCAGCGGTCGCAGCGACTCAACGCTTTGCAACAGGCGCAGGCCCGGAGTGTTCGGGCTGGAAACATTGACCACCAAATAATCCGCATGGTTGGCCAGCTGACGCGTGGACTGCAGGTAATCGCCCACCGCATCGTCAAGTTCGACCAACTTGGTCTTGCCAATGTTCACTCCGATGACCGGGCGGGTGCCGGCATAGTCGGACTTGAGCCGCTGACGTGCGGTGGCGACGCGGGCGGCGACGACCTCGGCTCCTTCATTGTTGAAGCCCATGCGGTTGATCACCGCACGGTCATCAACAAGACGGAAAAGCCGTGGCAAGGGGTTGCCCGGCTGGGCCTGACCGGTCACGGTACCGATTTCGACATGGCCGAAACCGATGTCGCTCAGCGCCAAAATACCGGTGGCCCCCTTATCAAACCCGGCTGCCAGGCCGAATGGTGATGGAAAATCTATCCCCATCACGGTTCGCTGGAGTTTCGGATCGGGGGCAAAAAACTTTCGGGCTGCCTTGGTCAATCCCACACGTTGCATGAGCTTGATGGCGTCAAAGGCGAAGTAATGGGCCTTTTCAGGATCCATCTTGGTGAAAACATGCTTGAAGACCAGGGGATAAATGCGCATGGTTACTAGTTTCTCGTGAAGTTCCCGATTCAGACAACTTGCGGTCGGTATGCTTCAACATATGAAGGTCTCATCGAATTTACCTAGCGGGCAGTGGCCGGACTTCACCACCACGACCAACCCAGGGCAATGGGTGGCAGATCCGCTAGGCGAGGGCTTCGAATATACGACCTTGGACTTCGGTACCGATTCCGAGGGGCCGGCAGTGGGCACGCTCGTGCGCTACAAGCCCGCCGGTTGGCGCAACCGCCTACCGAGAAAGTTCAACGGGGTGGTGCTCAGCGTCCACGGGTGGAGCGACTACTTCTTCAACCGCGAACTTGCCGAATTCTGGCATCAGCGTGGATACCATTTCTACGCTTTGGATCTGCGGCGCTACGGGCGCAGTCTTCGGGCCGAACACGAAATTCCAGGCTTCGTCGATGACCTCGCGGTATATGACCAGGAACTAGAAGCCGCCATGGACCTGCTCGGCACGGCCCATCCCGACCTGCCGATCATCGGGCAGGGGCACTCGCAAGGCGGGCTGATCCTTAGCCTGTGGGTGGCACGCACCGGCCCGCGCATCCAGGCCCTGGTGCTCAATGCGCCGTGGCTCGAATTTCAAGGCACCGCATTTTTGCGCGTTCCGATGCATGGAATTCTCGAAGCGATCGGCCGCACCAATGGCCGGCGTAAATTGGCACTGCCGGAATTTGACCACTATTGGAATTCTTTGAGCGATCAAGGCGTCGGGGAATGGGACATCCATCGGCTATGGCGGCCGCGGCTGGCATTCCAGCCGACTACCGCTTGGATGAAAACCATTCTCGACGGACACGCCACCGTCGCCAAGGGACTGAACCTGACGCAACCTATATTTGTGATCAGTTCTGACGCTTCGCATTTCAGCACCAGCTATTCGCCGGCAATGCAGAGCACCGACTCGGTGATTGACATACACCAGATCCGATTGCGTGCCTTGAAGTTGGGAAGTTTCGTGACGCTCGCGCAAATCCACGGGGCCATGCATGACGTCTTCACCTCGGCAGAGCCTGCCAGGGCCGCCGCCTACCGCGATCTGGCGCTGTGGCTTCGGCTCCTCGACCGGCCGCGCTAATTCTTCGGCTTATCCACTGCCCCGCCGTAACGTCGATCGCGTTGCGCAAATTGCTCGACGGCGGTGAATAACGTCCTGCGGTCCACATCTGGCCAAAGCTGATCGAGGAAGACCATTTCCGCGTAGGCCGACTGCCACAACAGGAAGTTGCTGGTGCGCTGCTCGCCGCTGGTACGCAGGAAAAGATCTACGTCCGGAAGCTCTGGGGCGTAGAGGTATTTGCCGAGAGTTTTCTCCCCCACCGCCGAGGCCTTCAGCTTCCCGGCTGCGACGTCCTTGGCAATCGCGGACAGCGCATCGCCAATCTCGGCGCGGCCGCCGTAGTTCACGCACATGGTCAGCTGGCAACCGAGATTACCTTCGGTTAGCTCCTCGGCCGCACGAAGCTCGTTGACCACCGATTTCCACAGGCGCGGTTCACGCCCGGACCAGCGGATCCGCACACCCCAAGAATTCAAGGTATCGCGCTGGCGGCGCAGCACATCGCGGGAGAACCCCATGAGGAAGCGCACCTCTTCCGGGCTGCGTTTCCAGTTTTCCGTGGAGAACGCGTAGACGGAGACGTGCTTGATGCCCAGCTGCACGGCGCCGGCCATGACATCGAGCAACGCGGCCTCCCCGGCCCGGTGCCCTTCGGTACGCGGCAGGCCGCGCTGGTTCGCCCAGCGCCCGTTGCCGTCCATGACGATCGCGATATGCTCGGGGATCAGCGCCGCCGGAATGCTTGGCATCACCGGGTTATCCGGGTGCGGGTATGGGGCGACCGGACCTGGACGGCCGGTGATGGGGCGAAGCTTGCTCATGTTCTCTCCACGTGTCTTAATGACTTCACGGCACGTTCCAGGTGCCATTGCAGGTAACTGGCAACGATATCCGCTGCCTGCTTTTTCGCTCGAGGTCCCCCCTGGGCGACCGTGTCCCAGTCGCCGGTCAGCAGGGCTTGCAGGTACCCGATGGTGATCGGATGCGGGGCGAGCGATCCCGCTGGCCGGCAGGCGGGGCAAACCACCCCGCCCAGGTGCACATTCAGTGCCTCATGCGGCCCCGCTGCACCGCAGCGCACGCAATCGGTGAACGAGGGGGCCCAGCCGGCAATGGACAGAGCGCGAAGAATATAGGAATCCAGCACGGCTCCGTCATCAACCCGATGCTTGGAGAGCAACGCGATCGCACCATGCAATAACAGATACTGCTTATTGGTCGAATCGGCATCTGCTTCAAGCAGCTTCTCGGCAATTTCAACCATGGCGGTGGCTACCGTGTAGCTCGCATAGTCGGTGACCAGCTGCTGGCCGTAGGGGGTGCGCAGCTGTGCCTGGGAGACGACGTCGAGATTTCGTCCCATCACGATCAGCGCATCAACCTCCATAAACGGCTCGAGCGTGGCGCCGAGGCGCGAAGAGGTGCGCCGTACGCCTTTGGCGACGGCGCGGACCAAGCCCGTGGGGGTGATCAGCGTAATGATGCGGTCCGCTTCGCCAAGTTTATGGGTGCGCAACACCAGACCGCGGGTGCGGTAGCTGCGCGAGGCGAATCCGGAACGTGACACATCCCCAATTCTCCCACCTCAACCGCGCAGGACTAAAAACGCCACGGGGCGCAACCGAAGTTGTGCCCCGTGGCGTTCAGCATCTTCCAGCGGTTAGGCGGCGTCGCGGATTGCCCGGTTGACTGCCGAAATGACCGCCTTCAGCGCGGCGATGTTGGTGTTGGTGTCCAAACCGATCCCCCAGAGGATGCGATCTCCCACGGCGCATTCGACGAATGCCGCGGCGCGGGCGTTGCCGCCTTCGCTCATGGCGTGTTCGCTGTAGTCCAGCACGCGCAGGTCCACTCCGTCATCGTTAAGCAGCTTCACCAAGGCCGACAGCGGACCGTTGCCCTGGGCGCTGCGCTCGTGGGCGACGCCGTCGACGATCAGCTTGACGTCCAGCTGGAAGCTGCCGTCTTCGGCGGAGGCCGCGGTCGCCGAGGCGATCTCGTAGTAGCCCCAGGCATTCAGCCCGGAGTCCTCGCTGACCGGCAGGTACTCATCCTGGAAGACGTTCCAGATGGTGGACGAGGAAACCTCGCCGCCTTCGGTTTCGGTCTTCTTCTGGATAACCCCGGAGAACTCGATCTGCGCACGGCGTGGCAGATCCAAGTTGTAGTCGTTCTTCAGCAGGTAGGCCACTCCGCCCTTGCCGGACTGCGAATTCACGCGGATCACCGCTTCGTAGGAGCGGCCGATGTCCTTCGGATCGATCGGCAGGTACGGAACCGCCCAAACCATATCGTTCAGTTCCTTGCCGGCAGCCGAGGCCTTGACCTCCATGGCTTCCAGGCCCTTCTTGATGGCGTCCTGGTGCGATCCGGAGAAGGCGGTGAAGACCAGGTCGCCGCCGTACGGGCTGCGTTCTGCCACTGGCAGCTGGTTGCAGTACTCGACGGTGCGGCGGATGTGGTCCATGTCCGAGAAGTCGATCTGCGGGTCGATGCCCTGGCCGAACATGTTCATGCCCAAGGTCACCAGGTCGACGTTGCCGGTGCGTTCGCCATTGCCGAACAGGCAGCCTTCGATGCGGTCCGCGCCGGCCAGGTAGCCCAGCTCCGCGGCCGCGACTCCGGTGCCGCGGTCGTTGTGCGGGTGCAGCGAGAGGATGATCGAATCGCGGTTGGCCAGGTTGCGGTGCATCCACTCGATGGAGTCCGCATAGACGTTGGGGGTGGCCATTTCGACGGTGGCAGGCAGGTTCAAGATCATCTTGTTTTCCGGAGTCGCCTCCAGCACCTCGGCCACGGCCTCGGAAATGCGCTTGGCGAAGGCCAGCTCGGTGCCGGTGTAGGACTCTGGCGAGTACTCGTAGGTGATCTTGGTGCCGGTCAGCTGTTCTTCGTACTTCTTGCACATCCGCGCGCCCTGCACCGCGATGTCCACGATGCCGTCCTCGTCCTGGCGGAAGACGACTTCGCGCTGCAGCACCGAGGTGGAGTTGTACAGGTGGACGATGGCCTGCTTGGCGCCTTCCAGCGCCTCATAGGTGCGCTCGATCAGGTGCTCGCGGGACTGCGTGAGCACCTGGATGGTCACGTCATCCGGGATGCCGCGCTCGATGAGCTGGCGGACGAAGTCGAAGTCGGTCTGCGAGGCGGAAGGGAAGCCCACCTCGATTTCCTTGAAGCCCATTTCCACCAGCAGGTCGAACATCTTGTGCTTGCGCTCGGGGCTCATCGGGTCGATCAGTGCCTGGTTTCCATCACGCAGGTCAACCGCGCACCAGCGCGGGGCGGTGGTGATGTACTTATCTGGCCAGGTGCGATCGGGCAGGTTGACTTCGATCTGGTCCTGGAAGGGAACATACTTGTGGATTGGCATGTTCGAAGATTTTTGCATGTTCTGCATTTCGGTGTATCCCCTAGACAATGTTGGTGCTTAGTTGTGTGGGGCCAGACAAGAGCTACTCCGCGGCGAGAAGGTCGGCCGAATAGACCACTAACGGTCTCTTGGATCCTCGCAGCGGCAGATTAGAAGTAGAAGCTCGAAATGCACTTTTTGAGCATAACACCGCTTTGAACTGCGACGGGATTTGCTACTCAATTGTGTCAAATAGTGGACATCGGCCGGTGGAAGCGATCTTCGGGATCGGCTCGATGGCCATGGACAGCTCGGGGCAAACGTGCGAACAATGGGATTTCAGGCCCGGTTGCACGCGGGCCCGGGCGGTGGAGCTGAGGGAAGGGCTACGGATGAAGGCGATCATCATCGGAGCGGGAATTGCCGGGCTTGTGGCGGCGCGCCAGCTCGGGTTGGCCGGCTGGCAGGTGCTGGTGCTTGAACGCTCTAAGGAGCCGCGCCCCGAGGGCTACCTGATGGACTTCTTCGGCCCCGGCCTGCGCGCCGCCGAACGCATTGGGCTCTACCCCTATCTGACTGAGGTTGCCTACCGGGTGCAGGCCGCCGAATACGTTGACGCGAAGGGCCGGCGCACCGCAAGCCTGGATTACCAGAAGTTCTCGGACCTGGCAGGCGGGCGAGTGCTTACGCTCTTGCGCCCGGATATGGAAGGTGCGGCGCGCAAGGCCTTGCAGGATGTTGCCCCGGGCCGAGTGAGCATCCGCTACGGCGCGTGGGTTGAGCGGATCGAAACGACGGATGCTCGGGTACAGGTGCAGCTTGCAGGCCAAGAGCATCCGGAATCCGGGGAGCTCCTGGTAGGTGCCGACGGGATCCATTCAATGGTCCGGGCCGCGGTCTTCGGACCCGAAGAAGACTACCTGCGGCCCTTGGGGATGCGGGCGGCGGCCTTCATCGTTGAAGAGCCACAGCTGAATCGGGAGTTCAAGAACCGTTTGGTGCTCAGCGATACGGTCAACCGCACCGCCGGGATCTACGGGCTGCGTTCCACCGAGGTTGCCGCCTTCCTGGTGTATCGCCAACCGGAAGACGCGACGCCCAGCGATCCCCGGCAGCGGCTGCGCAAGGCCTTCGCCGGAGTTGATGGACGGGTGGATCGGCTTCTTCGGCTATGCCCGGAGCATCCCTACGACGATGCCGTAGCGCAGGTGGTCATGCCCGGCTGGCACCGCGGTCCGGTGGTGCTGCTCGGAGATGCGGCGGCCGCGGTATCGCTGCTTGCCGGTCAGGGCGGCTCCATGGCCATTGCCGGCGCCGCAGCCCTCGGCGAGGCCTTGGCCGCAGTCACCGAACCGGCGCGGCTGCCGAACGCGCTGGCCGGCTATGAACGGGCCATGCGTCCGGTCATCGCCACCGCGCAGGCCTCGGGGCGGCGTGCGGCGAATACCTTCCTGCCGAAGAACAAGCTGCAGCTGCTGGTGCGCCGTTGGATCGTTCGGGCAACCCATCTGCCCGTAGCAGACCGGCTGGTGGCCAAGCAGATCCTCAAGCGCATCGCCACATAGCGTGGGCACGTAGCCGGCCACGGTGCCGGCGGTATGATGCTGAACAACCGCGGAAGGCTAGCCGATTCCTGAAAGCACCCGGAAGGAGATCCATGGAACACGATACGAACGGTGAGCACGCCGGGCACGGCGCCGGGCATGACATGTCGTCGATGGCGGTGGGCGCAACGCTGCACTGCCTGACCGGTTGCGCCATCGGGGAAATCATCGGGCTGCTGGTGGGCACCGCGGCCGGATGGGCAAACCTGCCGACGGTGGCGCTGTCCATCTCGTTGGCCTTCCTCTTCGGCTACGCACTGTCGGCCATCCCGCTGGTGCGCGGCGGCATCGCCCTGTCCGCCGCCCTGGGCCTGGTCCTCGCCGCCGACACCCTGTCCATCGTGACGATGGAGATCGTGGATAACCTCGTCATGCTGCTCATTCCCGGAGCCATGGACTCCGGGGTCCTCAACCCCGTTTTCTGGGTTGCCATGGCCCTCGCCCTGACCGTCGCCTTCTTCGTCGCCTGGCCGGTGAACCGGGCCCAGCTGCGCCGCGGCAAGGGGCACGCGGTAACCCACCAGGCACTGGGCGGAGGCGCGGGCATGGACAACCGGCCGCTGGCCATCGGCGTCGGCGCTTTTCTGCTCGGCGGCTTCGTCGCCTCGCTCGGCACGCTGCTGCACTGAACCCTTTTGCGCCGCGGGCGGAGGTGGCATGCTGGTGGTGTGAAGCTCACCCTAGATGATCCGCCCCGCACCGCGCTCAGCTGGAAATTGCTGCCGGCGGTACTGCTCTCGCTCTCCGGCGTGCTGCTCTTCGCCGTAGCCAATGACCCGGCGGGCTACACTACGCTCGTGCTCAGCGTGCTCACGGCAGCATTTATCGATCGCCAGCTCGCCCGCCACCTGGGACTGATCGCGGCGGGGCTGGCGATCATCAGCTTCGTTCCGCTCAATGCCGATTTGAGCATCGGGCACATGCTCCAGATGGGTGGTGCGCTCGGCATGGCCGTGCTGGTGCCCTGGCTGGTCTCACGGTTTGCCTACCGCGAGCAGATCATCAAATTTCCGGTGAACACCGGACGTAAATGGCCGTTGGCCGCCAAACTGTATCTGCTCGGCGTGGTAGCGCTGGGCTTCCTCATTTTACCGGTGTACCTGATCAGCACGGGGGTCTTCCAGAACTGGCCGGACGCCTCGGATCCGACCATCTTCTGGCGGCTCTTCCTCGGAGTGAACGCCGTGGGCATCTGGGATGAGCTGTTCTTCATCTGCACCACCTTCACGCTGCTGCGACGCCACTTCCCCGACTGGCTCGCCAATATCCTGCAGGCGGTGATCTTCTCTTCCTTCCTCTGGGAGATCGGCTACCAGGCTTGGGGTCCGCTTCTCACGTTCCCCTTCGCCCTGCTGCAGGGCTATACCTTCAAGCTGACCAAGTCGCTGACCTACGTCGTCTCGGTGCATTTGATCTTCGACTTCGTACTGTTCCTCGCGCTGGTGCACGCGCACAACCGTGACTGGCTGCCGATTTTCTTCTACTAGGTTCCGGGGCGCACGTGCAGTTTCAGGGCAGCGGGCTGGCCATAATCCGTGCCCTCGTCTTTGGCTGAAGGCAGCCTTCGGCCAATTGCCCGATCCGCGCACGAGCGCTGCACTGCGGCATCGCGGCCGAATCGCTGGCCAACCTGGGATCCCGTATCCCGGGCAGCTAGTTGCCGGCTGGTGCCGCCGAGGCAGGTGGTGCGGTGTTGGCCTCCACCAATAGCGCCGCGGAGATAGCGTCGAAGGCGCGCAGCGTGCGGGAGAGCTTGGCAGGTCCCTGCGGGGTCGGCCAGCTGGAGAGCTTCACCGCCACCACCTCGGCGGGCCGGTTGATGTAGACCATCTGCCCGTGTATGCCCAGGCAGAGCACCACATCATTGCCGGGGTACGGGAACCACATCTGGTTCCGGTACATCCCGCCGGGCATGAGGTTGTCCACCGGGCCGTCGGCAAAGGCGTCGCGGGAGTCCGGGGCGCCGGCCAGCGTTTGGGCGATCCATTCTTTTGAGAGCACCCGTTCGCCGCTCGGCGCGAGTCCGTCGTTCAGGAAGAGCGAGCCGAAACGGGCCATATCGCGCATCGTGGCGTTGATCCCGCCGTCGAATATTCCGGTGCCGAACTGGTCGACGCCGATGGTGGCATCCGATTCGGCGCCGAGTTTGCTCCAGAGCAGCTCGCTCAGCAAGGTGGCCATGGGCTTCTTGGCCGCGGACTCGCAGATCCAGCCGAGCATGTCGGTCTCGCAAGATCGGTACTCGAAGACCCCGCCGTGGGCGGTCTTGCGCACCAGGGTTCTCAGGTACGGGTACATGCCGGTGGGCCCCGGGGCCTTGAGCGCAGACCATCCGATGGCCTGTCCTAGCATCCGCACCCCGGCGCTGGGGTCCAGGTAGTTCTCGGAGAAATCGATGCCGGAACGCATATCCAGCAACTGGCGCACCCTGGCCCCGGCATAGCCGTTCTCGGCTACCTCCGGCAGGTAATCGGTCAAGCGCGCGTCGGAGTCAAGCACCCCGGAATCGATCAACGCTCCGGCCACCGCGCCGATCAGCGACTTGCTCATGGACATCAGCAGGTGCGGGGTGTCGGCCTTCATCTGGCCGAAGTACTGCTCGGCCAGCACCGTGCCGCGGTGCATGAACATCCACCCGTCGGTTTCGGTGGCGGCCATCACCGAGCCCACGCTCAGCGGCGCTTCTGAAGGGAATGCCGGGGCCAGCCTCACCGAGTCCAAGTCACGGTGTGCCGCGGGAAGCGGCGCCACCGTTCCTTCGCCCCGGGATATCAGTGCCGTGGGCAGGAAGTCGGCCATATGTTGGAAGGACCAGCGCAGGTTCTTGGGAAGCCGCCAGTTGTTCATGTTCACTCCGGCGGGGGTGTGCTCCTGCTGTGTGCCGTCCATATGCGTTCCCTATCGATTGCTGCGCGAATTATTATCTGGACATTACCATCGAGTAATCTTTCCTCCCCCGTTCATTTTCGCGCCGTGCCGAGAACTACGGAATATGAAGCCGACCCAGTGCATCCAACTCGTGTCGCGGAGCGCCGAACCCGCTATCCCGCAGGGTCAGATCACTGGGGCCGGTTAAAAGCCAACCCCCGGATCGCCTCTCGAGGAGAGGGGATCCGGGGGTGGGGTAATCTACCGGGCTGAGCTTAGAAGCCCAAGCGGCCGAGCTGCTTCGGGTCACGCTGCCAGTCCTTGGCAACCTTCACGTGCAGGTCCAAGAAGACCTTGGTGCCCAGCAGCTTCTCGATGCCCTGACGGGCGTTGGATCCCACCTCGCGCAGGCGTGAGCCGCCCTTGCCGATGATGATGGCCTTCTGGCTCGAGCGTTCCACGAAGAGCGAGACGTGGATGTCCACCAGCTGGTTGCCTTCGCTGCGGCCCTCGCGTGGGATCATCTCCTCGACGACCACGGCCAGGGAATGCGGCAGCTCATCGTGCACGCCTTCCAAGGCGGCCTCACGGATCAGTTCGGCGACCATCTTCAGCTCGGGCTCGTCGGTAAGCTCGCCATCCGGGTAGAGCGGCGGTCCCTTGGGCAGGTGCTGGACCAGTACGTTGGCAACCTCTTCGACCTGGAATTCCTTCACCGCGGACACCGGAATGATCGCTGCGAAGCCGTCTTCGCCGAAGCTCTCCACACCCAGTTCAGCGACGGACATCAATTGCGCGGCGAGCTGTTCGCGGTCCACCAGATCGGCCTTGGTCACCAGGGCGACAATCGGCTTGCGCTGCAGCTGGGCCAGCTGGGAGGCGATGAAACGGTCGCCGGGGCCGATCTTCTCATTGGCCGGCAAGCAGAAACCGATCGCATCGACCTCGGAAAGGGTCTGCGCGACGAGGTCGTTCAACCGCTGCCCCAAGAGGGTGCGCGGGCGGTGCAGGCCCGGGGTGTCGACCAGGATCAGCTGCGCGTCATCACGGTGCACGATCCCGCGGATGGTGTGCCGGGTGGTCTGCGGCTTGGCCGAGGTGATGGCCACCTTCTGGCCCACCAGCGCGTTGGTCAGCGTGGATTTGCCAGCATTCGGGCGCCCCACGAAGGAGGTGAAACCCGAACGGTAGTTCTCGGGCCAGCCGCTGGTGGCCAGCAATTTGTCTTTATCGCTCATCTGAGGATTCCTCGTCGTTCTCTTTATGATCGGATGCGTCCGTTTCCAGACGCTCTACATGGATTTTGCCGATGCGGTTGCGGCGGCCGGCCAGGGCCACCACGGTCAGGCGCAGACCGTAGACATCGGCGGTGGATCCGAGCACGGGCACGGATTCCAACGCCTTGGAGAGCAGGCCACCGACGGTGTCTACATCTTCATCATCGATGAACACATCAAAATGATCTGCGACGTCATCGATGGATACCGAGGCCATTGCGAAGAGCGAGCCATCGGGGTTTTCGATCAGCTCGGTGCGCGAGCGGTCATACTCGTCGTCGATCTCGCCGACGATCTCCTCGAGCAGGTCCTCCAGGGTGATCAGGCCCGCGGTGCCACCGTACTCGTCGATGACCACCGCCAGGTGAATTGCCTCTTGCTGCAGTTCCTGCAGGAGTTCTGCAGCGTTTTTCGACTCGGGGACGAAACGCACCGGACGGGAGAGATCCTCGAGGCGCTCGGCCTGCTGCAGGCCGTGGATCTCGGAGATCACATCCTTGAGGTAGATGATGCCCTGGATGTCATCGGTGTCTTCGCCGATCAGCGGGATCCTCGAATAGCCCGAAGCCATGAACAGTTCCAGCGCGCCGTTGATCGTATGTTCGCCGGTGAGCACCACCATGTCTGTGCGCGGCACCATGACCGCACGGACGTTGGTTTCCTCCAGATCCATCACCGAGGAGATCAATTCCGCGGACTCTTCGTCCAGGTCCTCTCCCTCGCTGGCACGGTCCACTATGTCGCGCAGGCGCTCCTTGCCGAGGTAGCCGTCTTCATCGTTTCCGGGCCCCGGGCTCATCGCGGTGCCGATGCTCGCCAGCCAGTTGGTGATCGGGCCGAGCAGCACCCGCAAGAGCCGGACCATCGGTGCGGTTGCGCGCACGACATTGCGCGCATTGGAGCGGCCATAGCGCCGCGGGGAGACACTGACCAGGACGAATCCGAGGGCCGCCATAACCATAGTCGCCACCAAGCCGACCATCCAGATATTATCAATCCAACGGGCCACCAGCAGCGCGACGGCCACCGCGGAGGCCGTCTCGAACCAGATACGCCAGAAGCGGATCGCCTGGGCGTGCGATTCGCTGTCGTCCAGGATATGGCTTATCGCTTTGGAATTCGACTCGATCCGCAACCGTTCGGCCGCATTGCGGGACAAGGCGTAAAAGGCGGAATCGGCGGCGGTGAGAATTGCGGCACTGGCCATGAAGGCCAACGCCACGACTAATAGGACTATGCCCACCGGCTATTCCACCGTTTCCTTCGGCGCCGGGCGCCCGGTGTAGCTCTCGAGCAGACGGCGCTGCAGACCGAACATTTCGGCCTTTTCGGCAGGCTCATCGTGGTCGAAGCCCATCAAATGCAGCATGCCGTGGGTGGTGAGCAGCAAGATCTCATCGTGGACCGGGTGCCCACCGGCCTTGGCCTGGGCCTCGGCGACGGTGGGGCAGATCACGATATCCCCGAGGATGCCGCTTTCCGACGGGGCCTTCTCCGACCCCGGACGCAACTCGTCCATCGGGAAGCTCATCACATCGGTGGGACCTTCCAGGTCCATCCACTCCACATGCAATTCGCTCATGGCCTCTTCGTCGATGAAGACGACGGAAACTTCCGTTTCCGGGTGAATGAACATCGCCTGGGTGATCGAGTCAGCGAGTTTCTGCACGTCCTGCAGATCCACTTCGTAGTCTGTTTCGTTATTTACTTCGACGCTCATGACTTGTGCCGTCCCCGGGATTGTGCTTTGCGCTGTTGGGTGTCCCAGCGATCGTACGCCGTGACGATATCTGCAATGAGGCGGTGGCGCACCACGTCGCCGGCATCCAGCCGGCACAGGGCGATGTCGTCGATACCCGCCAACACGTCGATCACCATGCGAAGCCCGGAGACCGAGTTACCGGGCAGATCCACCTGAGTGACATCGCCGGTGATGACCATCTTGGAGCCGAAGCCCAAACGAGTGAGGAACATTTTCATTTGTTCGCTGGTGGTGTTCTGCGCTTCGTCGAGAATCACGAAGGCATCGTTCAAGGTGCGCCCGCGCATGTACGCCAAGGGAGCGACCTCGATGGTGCCTGCCTCCAGCAACCGTGGAATGGTCTCCGGGTCGATCATGTCGTGCAGCGCATCATAGAGCGGACGCAGATAGGGATCGATTTTCTCCGTGAGGCTTCCGGGCAAAAAGCCCAGTTTCTCCCCGGCTTCTACGGCGGGACGAGTCAAGATGATGCGGCTGACTTCTTTCGCCTGCAAGGCTGCCACGGCCATAGCCATGGCCAGGAAAGTTTTGCCGGTACCGGCAGGACCCACGCCGAAGGTCACCGTGTTGTCTTCGATGGCGTCGACATAGCTTTTCTGATTCAGCGTTTTCGGCCGGATCGCGCGTCCCCGTCCGGAGAGAATCTTCAGCCCGAGGACGTCGGTGGGCGCATCGGCACCACCGGCGGAGAGCATCTTGATGATCTGCTCAATGGTGTCTGCGCTCATCCGGGAGCCGCGGCTGGCAAGTGCACGGGCCTCTTCGGTCACACGCTGAGCCTTGCGCACCTGCACGGGCTCGCCAACCAGGGTCAAGGAAGCGCCATTGGGGCGAAACTGCACCAGCGGGTAGGCGCCGGTCAGAATGCGCAACAATTCATCGCTTGGACCCAGCGTGGCAACCATGAGTTCGGGAGTGTCGAAGGTGATCGTCAATGACGCGGGGCCGGATTCGACCGGCATCTTGTTCTGTTCAACCTGCATGCAGTGCTTAGTGCCCCTTTGCTGAGCTTGGCAATGATTATTGTTCTTGTCCCCTACAGTCTATCTAGTTCAGCACGCTTAGGGGATAATTTCGCAGGTAGCTAGAGCACAAAAATCTGAAGTGATTCTAAAGCATCTGTGGTGGTAAAGGTATAGATTTGGTTACGAATCCTTCGTTAGACTCCTTTTTGGCGATCCCGGGCGCCATCATGTGCCAAACTATTTGAGCGCCAGAGCTGGTTTACAGCAAGGTGTCAAGTGAATAATCAACGGATTGGTAAGTAGTGCAAGGAAGAATTACGAGGTTGATCTCCAAGCGGGTAACCGTCACCGGAGTCTGTTTAACTCTCGTCGTAGCAGCTGGCTGCGGTCTTGCCTCGCGCGAAGAATCCCACGAAATGCCGATCAGTACTGCCGCGGGTACCGTGGGACTGCCTCCTGCCAACGATTCGGTGGAGCACCATTCCCCGATCGACAGGCTCCCGATCTACTGGCTTGAAAATATGGACCTCGGGGTTTTCCTCTACCGCGAGTACGCCACAAAAAACGCCACTGGCGAGCCGATCGGCGATTCAATCTCCTACCTGCTCAACGAAAAGCCGGCCAATGCCGAGTGGTACACGCATCTGAAGCCTTCGGGTGAAGTTGGCGTGTCCATGAACCAGGACAATGTGATCACCCTGGACCTACCGGAGAAGGTCTTCGGTGCAAAGCTTGATCGTGGCCTTTCCGAACGCACAATTCAGCAGCTGGTGTTCACCGCCACCGCCGCCGCGTCCAACGCAGGCCTCCTCGTTGGCTCGCTGCCACCGAAAGTGAGAATTCTGGTTGACGGCCGGGCCAACGCCACGGTCTTCGGCGACTTGCGACTGGCGGACTCCTACGACCGCGATGCCTCATTCATGGCCCCGATTTGGATTATCGACCCGCAATACGGGTCGACCCGCAAGGCCGGTCAGATCCAGTTCAATGCTCGCGCCTCGAAGTTCAGCGACGGCATCTATTACAGCTTGGAGAGCAAGGACAAGTCGGGAAAGCTCACCGTGCTCACCGCCGAGAAGCCAATCCCGGAAGATAAGGTCAATCCCGATGGCTCCTTTGATTTCACCAAGCAGCTGAGCGTAGGCGCCTACAAACTCACCTTCTGGGGCAGGGAATCCGGATCCGAAGAAAAGATCGCCTCGGTATCCAGCGAGTTCACCATTAAATAGGCTGCGAATATTCGCTACCAATTAAAAAGTTCCGCAGGCCGTCGGCCTGCGGAACTTCTTAATTGCTGAACCTTTCGGCGGCTACAGTTCTCCGAGCAGATGCCGAACCAGAACGAGGGCTGCCGGCCCGGCCGTCGAAGCGCGTAGCACGTGCTCGCCTAAGAGCGCGGCCTTGGCTCCGGCGCCGACAAACTGATCGAGCTCCGCGTCGCTGATCCCGCCTTCGGGGCCCACTACCAACGTCACCCCCGCATGCGCCGGGGCCGAATCGAGCCACGACCGGGTTTCCTCGGCCACCGAGCATTTAGCTGATTCATGCAGGATCAGAACCAGCTCGCCCTGGGCAGCAAGCTGCGCGATCTGTCCGGCCAGAGCCTTGGACCCGAGCGGGTCCAAGACCTTTGGTTCGAAGGCGCGGCGTGACTGCTTCTGTGCCGAACGCACCTGCGAACGCCATTTAGCTAAGGCCTTTTCGGCCTTCGGCCCATTCCAACGCACAATCGATCGATCGGCCTGCCAGGGGCGGACCGTGAAAATTCCCAGTTCCACCGCCGATTCCACGGCCTGTAGATCCCGGTCGCCCTTGGCCAGCGCCTGCACCAGGCCGACCGGGTGGACCGGCGGCGCTTCTTCGATGCGTTCCACCACGGTCACGCTGAGCAGGTCCTTGGCCGCGGCACTGACCTTGACTCGCAACCGGAGCCCGGTGCCGTCGAGCAAGTCCAGCTCCTCGCCGGGCGCCACACGCTTGACCGCAACCGCATGGTGGGCCTCGGGCCCGGTGAGCTCCAAGCTGTCCCCCACCATGGCCTCAGCTGCTTGCTGAGCGTCGATCACGAAGCTGTGATTGCTCATGCTCAGCGTTGGTTCAACTTGTCACGCAGTCGCGAGAACATTCCACCGGACTGTTCGACGCGGCCGGCGGTCATCTCTTCGCCACGCAATGCCGCCAGCTGCTCGAGCAGCTCACGCTGTGCGGCGTCCAGCTTCGTCGGAGTCTCCACCTGCAGGTGCACCACGATGTCGCCACGCTTGCCACCGCGCAGGCGCGGCACACCCAGCCCTGGCAGAGTGATGGTGTCCCCGTCCTGGGCGCCCGATTCCACGGTGATCTGCTGTTCACCATCGAAGGTTTCCAGCTTCAGCTCGCAACCGAGGGCGGCGCCGGTCATTGGGATGGCCATCTTCGCGTGCAAGTCGGTCTGCGCGCGTTCGAAGACCTTGTGGCGGCGTACGTCGATTTCGACGAAGAGGTTTCCGTTCGGGCCACCGCCGGGACCGGCTTCGCCCTGTCCGCGCAGCTGGATACGAGTGCCGGCATCGACACCGGCCGGAATGTTCAGCGACTTCGAGACGTGCTCGCGCACGCGTCCCTCGCCATTGCATTCATTGCATGGATCCGGAATGGTCGTGCCAAAGCCACGGCAGGCCGGGCAAGTTTCCACGGTCATCATCTGGCCGAGGAAGGAACGCACCGGACGCTGGATCTGGCCCGCACCGCGGCAGGTTTCGCAGGTAACCGGGCTGGTGCCGGGCCGGCAGCAAGAGCCTTCACAGACCTTGCAGGTGACGGCCGTTTCCATCTCGAGCGGGTATACGGTGCCCTTGACAGCGTCGACCAAATCGATGGTGATGGTGATCAGCGCGTCGCGGCCGGCCTGCGTGCGCGAGGCCGGCCCTTGGGCTTGCCCGCCGCCGAAGAACTGTTCGAAGATGTCGCCGAAGCCACCGAAGTTCTGGCCTCCGCCGCCGAATCCCTGCTGGCCGTTGCCGTTCAGGTCGCCGGTGGCGTCGAAGTTGGCGCGCTTCTTTTCGTCGGAAAGGACTTCGTAGGCTCGTGTGACGAGCTTGAACTGCTCGGCTGCCCCCTCGCCTGGGTTGACATCGGGGTGCAGCTTGCGCGCCAGCTTGCGGTAGGCGCTCTTGATTTCCTGCGGGGTCGCGTCCTGGGCAACACCCAGCGTCTCGTAATGCGAGCTCACGATATTCGCCGTGTCCTTTCGTAAAAATATAAAACGTTGTTGCTGACGAAACTAGTTCGTCAAAATCTTTGACAGGTAACGGGCAACCGCCCGGACCGAAGACATGGAGGTTGGATAATTCATCCGCGTCGGACCGAGCACTCCAAGCTTGTTCCTGGTGTCCGAGCCATAGGTTGTCGCGATGACCGTTGCGTCGGAAAGCTGCCCGTAATGGTGCTCGGTGCCAATGGCTACCGCCACGCCCCGAGAGTCCGCTTCCAACTCGGAGAACAGCTTCAGCAGCACCACCTGCTCTTCAAGCGCTTCGAGCACCGGGGTGAGCGTCAGCGGGAAATCTCCCACCGAACGGGCAAGGTTCGCGGTCCCCGCCATCACGATGCGCTGGGTGTTAGCCGCACGTGCCATCTCCTGCAAGGAACCGAGCACCGTCATGAACAGCGTATCTTCCAGAAGCTGGAGCGGAATTGATTCGGTGGTCAGCGAACCTACGAGATCTGCCAACTGCCGACCGCCAAAGGCCTTGAGCACGCCTTGCTTCATACCCTGCAGTTCGTCGTCGCTATACGCCCTGGAAGTGCCGATCATCCGCTGGTCGACGGTGCCATTGGAGGCAATCATGACCATCAATACCTGGGATGAGCCAAGTCCGACTAGGTCCAGATTGCGCAGCGATGCGGTGTCATAGTGCGGCACCTGGATCAACGCCACCTGATTCGTCAAACGTGCCAGCAAGCGCACGGTGCTATGCAAGACTTCATCTAAATCCTGGGAATTATCCAAGATTTTGTTGATGGCCTCGCGCTCCGCCCGAGACAACGGCTTAAGCTCGCCGATCTGGTCAACGAATCGGCGATAGCCTTTTTCCGTGGGTATTCTTCCCGAGGAGGTGTGCGGGGCAGCGATGAGCCCCTCTTCTTCCAGCAAGGCCATATCATTGCGAATCGTGGCAGCAGAAACTCCCAGGTTATGCCGATCAAGCAAAGCCTTTGAACCTACCGGTTCATGCGACTGGACGTAGTCCTCCACAATGGCGCGTAAAACGTCCAGACGTCGAAACTCGCTCACGTCAACACCTCCTATGAACTCCGGCAAGGATTTGGCACTCTAACCTATCAAGTGCCAAGTCTAATACCTACATCGGTTGCTAGCATTGGATTTCGAGCGTATTCGATCACAGCGAAAGGCAGTACGTGACCAATTACTCCTGGGGAGCCCACGACCTCAGTGCACCTGCACCGAAAAAACTGCGTCAAGTTCCGATATCAATGGGCCTACTACTCGAAGACGTGGACAGCGGTTGGGTCGGCGAAGTGGTGCGTACCGAGAAGTCCGGAGGAATGCGGGTGATCGTTTTAGAAGACCGGCGGGGCAAGACCCGCTCTTTCCAAGCGGGCTTCGGCTTCCTGCTCGAAGGCGAGCCGGTGGAGATCGTTGAGCCACAAGCCAAGGCATTGGCGCCAAAGAACATGGTTTCAGCTTCCGGTTCCCGGGCGGTCACCGGTTTGAAGGCCCGCGAGGCACGCGCCAGCCGGATCTGGGTCGAAGGCAAGCACGATGCCGAACTAGTGGAGAAAGTCTGGGGCCATGACCTGCGCGTGGAAGGCATCGTCGTTGAGCCTCTGCATGGCGTCGACGATCTTGCCGGCGCCATTCGCGCTTTCAATCCCTCGCCCGAACGGCGTCTGGGGATCTTGGTTGACCACCTGATTGCGGGCACCAAGGAAGAACGTATCGTGAAGGAAGCGATGGCGGTTCCCGGTGCGGCGAATCATGTCCTGATTCTTGGTCATCCGTATGTCGACGTGTGGCAGGCGGTGAAACCGGCAGCACTTAATATTGAGAAGTGGCCGGTGATCCCCCGTGGAACGGATTGGAAAACCGGAATATTACGCGCGTTCGGCTGGCCGCATTCAACTGCCGAGGACATCGGGCTGGGTTGGCAGCGCATCCTTTCCCGAGTTGACCACTACGCACAGCTTGAACCGCAGCTGCTGGGTAAGGTCGAGGAGCTCATCGATTTTCTAACCAGCGAAGATTACGGTTTCCTAACGATTGACTAATAGTTGGATTTTTAGGGCGGGTTGTACTCTGCGTCGCTAGATCCTCGATAGAATCAGATCGACCACCCACTGCTAAACAAGGAAGCGCCACGTGACTGCACGCAAGACCGTACCGCCGGAAAATTCACGTTTCGAAGGTTCCAAGGTCTCGGCTTTGCCCTTGACTCCTTCCGAGGATCGCCAATGGGCCATGATGTCGCATTTCGGCGCGGTACTGGGATGCATTCCCGCGGCCATCATCTTCGCCGTGTACCGCGACCGTGGACCTTTTACCTCGCAGGAGTCGAAAGAAGCCTTCAACTTCACGTTTCCGCTGACCATTTTGGCCATCGTGCTGAACGTGCTCACCCTGGTTCCCGGGTTTGGCTGGGCGTTCGCGGTAGCCACCGTGGCGCTTTGGGTCTATATGACGCTGATGGGCGCCCGTGCAGCCATCCAGGCTAACAAGGGACGCCCATACCGCTACGCATTCAACCTGCGGCTAATGAAGTAACAATCCTTGCTGAAACTTTAGAAGTCCAACAGTTCCCGCACTACAAGGTCGGCCAGGAGCCGACCTCGTTGCGTTAACACGATCGTTCCGGCAAAGGCCGACTGCGGTTCGATCAGCTCGTCGGCAATGAGTCCGGCAACTGCCCGACGGCCATGCTCATCCAATTCGGCGATCGGCATGCCGCTGCCCAACCGGGTCAGCAGCATCGTGCGCTCCAGTTTGACTGCCTCGGCATCGGGGAACTCGCGGCCGTGGCCCGGGGAAATCCCGCCGTCGATCCGCTGCTGGTAGGCCGAAGGATGCTTCACATTCCACCAGCGCAGGCCACCAACATGCGAATGGGCACCCGGTCCGGCGCCCCACCAGTCTCCGCCTTGCCAGTAGGCAACGTTATGCCGGCAAGCATGCCCTTCGCCCTTGGCCCAGTTGCTAACTTCATACCAGCGGAAGCCCGCGGCCGCGAACATTTCATCGGCCAGCTGATACTTTTCGGCATGATCGTCATCGTCGATGTTCGGTACCTGTCCGCGGCGAATCTGCGCCGCAAGCTTGGTGCCCTCTTCAATAATCAGCGCGTAGGCCGAAATGTGATCCGGTTCATAGCTCAAAGCCGCTTCCACGCTGGTGCGCCAATCCTCCAAGGACTCCCCCGGAGTCCCATAGATCAGATCGACGCTCACCTGGAGACCCACTTCGCGAGCCCAGCGGACCACCTGCGGCACGCCCTTGGGATCGTGGGTTCGCTCCAGCACCGCCAGCACATGTGGCACCGCCGACTGCATGCCAAAGGACACGCGGGTGAACCCGCCGTCCTTGAGCTCTTGCAGGCTTTCACGGGTCACCGAATCCGGGTTCGCCTCGGTAGTGACCTCGGCGCCGGGCTTCAGCCCGAATTCGCTGTTGATGCGTGCCAAAACCGACACCAGGTCGCTGGCTGGCAGTAGGGTCGGGGTGCCGCCACCGAAGAACACGGTCTCGATTTCACGATGCGGCAAGCCAGATTTGTCCATCACTTGCCGAGCGAAGCTGATTTCCTGGCTGACGGTGGCCGCATAGCTGGCTTGGCTCGCCCCGGAACCAAGTTCCTTTGCGGTGTAGGTGTTGAAGTCGCAGTATCCGCAGCGCACCGTGCAGAACGGAATATGTACATAAAAGGACATGGTCCGCTCCTGCGCATTGTGTGAACACAATGCGGGGAGCAGACCATCGGCCGGAGCCGGATCGCCATCAGGCAAAACTGAGGGCATTTACTTCTTTTTCTCTTCGCCGGTGGACAACGCGGCGATGAAGGCTTCCTGGGGAACCTCCACGCGGCCGACCATCTTCATTCGCTTCTTACCGGCCTTCTGCTTTTCCAGCAGCTTGCGCTTGCGGCTGATATCGCCGCCATAGCACTTGGCCAGCACATCCTTGCGGATGGCGCGAATGGACTCGCGGGCGATGATGCGCGAACCGATGGCAGCCTGAATCGGCACCTCGAACTGCTGGCGTGGAATCAGTTCACGCAGCTTGCCGGTCATCATCACGCCGTATGAGTACGCCTTGTCGCGGTGGGTGATCGCGCTAAACGCGTCCACCTGCTCACCCTGCAGTAGAATATCGACCTTGACCAGGTCTGCAACCTGACTTCCGTCGGCCTTCCAGTCCAAGGATGCGTAACCACGCGTACGTGACTTCAGATGGTCGAAGAAATCGAAAACGATCTCGGCCAGCGGCAGCGTGTAGCGCATTTCTACGCGTTCTTCGCTGAGGTAATCCATACCGCGCAAGGTGCCGCGACGTCCCTGGCACAATTCCATGACCGAGCCGATGAATTCGGATGGAGCGAGAATAGTTGCCGAGACCAGTGGTTCGTGAACCTCGAGGATCTTGCCTTCGGGGAACTCCGAGGGGTTGGTCACGGTGGTCAACTGCTTGTCTTCGCCCATGACCTCATAGACCACGTTCGGAGCGGTAGAAATCAGGTCGAGGTTGAACTCGGCCTCCAAACGCTCACGGGTGATTTCCAGGTGCAAGAGCCCCAAGAAGCCAACGCGGAACCCGAAGCCCAAAGCGACGGAAGTCTCTGGCTCGTACACCAGGGCGGCGTCGTTGAGCTGAAGCTTATCCAAAGCATCGCGCAGCGCCGGGTAATCAGTACCGTCCATCGGGTAAAGTCCCGAGAACACCATCGGCTTCGGATCTTCGTATCCGCCGAGGGACTCAGCGGCAGGCTTCAGGCTATTGGTGACAGTGTCTCCGACCTTGGACTGGCGTACATCCTTCACACCGGTGATCAGGTAGCCGACCTCACCCACGCCCAGTCCCTTACTTGGAACCGGGTTGGGGGCGGAGACGCCAATTTCGAGCAGTTCGTGCGTGCTGCCGGTGGACATCATCTGGACGCGTTCGCGCGGACGCAACATGCCGTCGACGACACGAACGTAGGTGACCACACCGCGGTAGGTGTCATAGACGGAGTCGAAGATCATGGCCCGTGCAGGAGCATCGGCCACGCCAACGGGCGGCGGAAGCTGCTTGATGACCTCATCCAGGAGAGCCTCAACGCCTTGGCCGGTCTTACCTGAAACCTTCAAGACGTCATCGGGATCGCAACCGATGAGGTTTGCCAGCTCTTCGGCATACTTCTCCGGCTGCGCGTTTGGCAGATCGATCTTGTTGAGCACCGGAATGATGTTCAGATCGCTCTCGATGGCCAGGTAGAGGTTCGCCAGGGTCTGTGCTTCGATGCCCTGTGCTGCGTCAACGAGCAGGACCGCGCCTTCACAGGCCGCCAGGGAACGGGAAACCTCATAGGTGAAGTCGACGTGGCCAGGCGTGTCGATCATGTTCAGCGCGTAGGTCACGCCATCGACTTCCCAAGGCATACGGACAGCCTGGGACTTGATGGTGATACCGCGTTCACGTTCGATATCCATGCGGTCCAGGTACTGGGCCTTCATGTCGCGTGCGGAGACCACGCCGGTGGATTGCAGCATGCGGTCGGCCAAGGTGGATTTACCGTGGTCGATATGGGCAATGATGCAGAAGTTACGGATGAGCGACGGATCGGTCGCGGCTGGCACCTGGGCGGTGCGGGCCAATGGAGACACCTAAACAGACCTCATTTGCAAACTAAGAATAGACGCGGAATTAGGCTCCATTCTGTCATGATTTACGCGTCACTACCTATTTGGTACCGCGCGCCCTGATAGTTTGTCGATCATGGCTTTGAATGTGCAGAAGATTCTTTCCCTCGTTGTGCGTGCAGTTAAGGTTTTCAACTCCACTCGCGCCAATGGGTCAAACACCTCCCCCACTACCCGCCGGCCGAGCAATGCTCCGAGCCGGGCTCAGCAGCGGCATGGCAGCAGCAATGGCGGGAATAACCTCCGCGAATCGGCCTACCCGGGCGATTTCCGCGGCACCGTCCACTATGAATACAACCCGAGCCTCGACGGCGAGGCCGATCCCGGCGAAGTGGTTTGGGGCTGGGTTCCCTACGAGGAAGACCACAGCCAGGGAAAGGACCGCCCGGTGCTGATTATCGGCCGCGATGACAGCTGGTTGCTTGGCCTGATGCTGACGAGCAAAGACAAGAACAATGGCGGTCACAGCAATCCGGACTACATGGACATCGGAACCGGCGCCTGGGACCGCGAGCGCCGTCCCAGCGAGGTCAAGCTCGACCGAATCATCCGCCTGTCGCAAAGTGCAGTACGTCGCGAAGGGGCCATTCTCGACGAGCAGCGTTTCGGCAATGTGGTGAACGCCCTAAATAACGGCCGCTAGGCGTTGGTCGTTGCCGCGGCGTTCTGCTAGAGTTAATTCTTGTGTGTCACGCAGGTTGGGTGACACGCCCCCTTTGGGTCGCCATAGGTGCCCCACACCGCTCAGTCGATGGCCCGAAGGATGAACCCTCTACCGACCGTATTTCGCAATAAACGAGAGAGTTTATTAAAGTGGCAAACATCAAGTCCCAGAAGAAGCGTAACCTTACCAACGAAAAGGCTCGTCTGCGTAACGTAGCAGTCCGCTCGGAAGTTAAGACCGTGGTCCGTAACGTCAACGACGCAATTGCCGCCGGTGACAAGGATAAGGCAACTGACGCATTGCGTCTGGCTGGCAAGAAGCTCGACAAGGCTGTTAGCAAGGGTGTTCTTCACAAGAAGAATGCTGCTAACCGTAAGTCGGCCATTGCCAAGAAGGTTAACGCCCTCTAAGCAACGCTAAACTTCAGCAAGATCCTCGAAGCCCTTGGGTTTCGGGGATCTTGTGCTTTAAGCACCGCTTCTCTGCCCTGCGGCACTGCGCTAGTGTTCAGCTATGCCATTAGTCGGTAGATCAGTAAATATTTTCGCAGGACGTGTCCTGCACCATTGGGAAATGCCAGCCACGGCAGACCAGGTGTGGCACGCGCTGACCGAGTCCGCGCCGTTATCGGGGTGGCTCGGGACGCTGGTCTCTGGGACCTTTCGCTCCGGTGAAGTAGTCACGGTCGAACACGCACCGAATTACCCCTGCACCTCACAGGTGCGAGGAATTGATCCGCTCAAGCTCTTGGCCATGTCCTGGAAGTTCCCCGACGAAGAGCCCTCGGAGTTGCGGATCGAACTTACCGGGCGAGAATCCAGCACCGGGTTGCACCTCGAACACCGGGGGTTAGCGGATAAGGCCGCCGACTACCTGATCGGTTGGCATACTCATCTGCGGTATCTGGAAGATCTGCTCGCCGGCAAGCCGCGCGACATGGTGGATTTTTGGACGCTCTACGAAGAACTGGCCCGTTCCACCGATCCCAAGCGGAACGAAAGCTAAGTGCCAGGCAAGCCGAGCTATCGCTGCGGTGCTTTGGAAGCAATAAATAAGATCGCACGTTCCAAGGCATAGCCTGGTGACCGCCCGCCGCCTTTGACCATGCGATCTGTTTGGGCGATGTTCTCAATGCATTGCGCGACATCAGCGCGTTTCCAACCGCGTGCTTGCTGCTGCGCTGACTGAACCTGCCACGGCGCCATGCCCAGCTCGGAGGCCAAGGACGCCGCCGGCTCGTTGACTCCGAGCACCTTCGCCAGCTGACGGATCTTCATCGCCAAGGTCGCGACGATGGGAATTGGATCTGTTCCGGTATCCAGGGAGTGGCGCAACGTGGTCAAGGCCAATTGCGCATTTCCGGCCAAGGCGGCGTCCGCCACTTTGAAGGCCGTCGCTTCGATACGGCCACCATAGTACCGATCGACCACCTCTTGATCGATGGTTCCGGTGGTGTCCTGAATCAGCTGGTGACAGCTGGATCCAAGCTCTGCCAAGGAATTGCCAACCGCGGCGACTAGTGACTTCACCGCGTCATTGGTGATCCGGCGCTTTGCCGACTTGAATTCGGCTTGCACAAAGTCGATTTTCTCGGCGTCGCGTTTAATCGGCTGGCAATTGACGAGCAACGCGCCGGCGGCCTTTATGGCATCCAGTAATTTCTTGCCGCGGGTACCCCCGGAGTGGTGCATGATCAGCACATTCTCCGGTGCCTGATCCTTCAGATAATTCAAGGCATCTTTGAGGAAGTACTCGTTCATTGATGCCAGGTCGTGTACCTCGACGAGGTTCGCGCTGGAAAACAACGAGGAGCTCGTGGCCAGCAACAGTTCGCCTGGCTCGTAGCTGGCCGCGTTGAGCCGAGTATGCTGGATGTCCTCGCGCGTAGCAGCTTGGCTGCGCAACAGCTCGAAGGCGCGCGAAGCCAGATATTGTTCGGATCCGGTCAGCAGAATCAAGGGTTGGGGTGTTAAATCCCGCCAAGAAATTCCCGGAGATGCTTGCGCGCGTGCCATCGAGCTCCTTCATGCGTCGTGCGTTACCTCGATCCTACCGAACTGCAGGCCCGATCGCTGTGGCGAGCACCTTGTCCGGTTCGAATGTGAGCAGAACCGTACCCTCGAGGTCGGATCTGATCACGCGCGCGCCGGTGGCTCGCGCGGCATCGAGTATTTCTTGATGCGGATGACCATAGGAATTGTCTTTTCCGGCAGATATCAAAAGGACCTGCGGCCGCAGTGTTTCAATGACTTCCGTGCCGCCATTGCGCGCGCCGTGATGCGAAGCCTTGAGCACCTGGACCGGAGGTTGCGGCAGCTCGGCCAGCAGCTGATGCATCGCTGCTTCCTCCAGGTCGCCGGCGGTAAAGAAGCTCAGCACCTGCCCTTGGACAAGAAAGTCGAAAACGATCACCAAGGAGGTGTCATTGGGTTCGGCATAACGCGCACGGATGTCATTTGGCCCGATCACCCGGTAGTGCACCGCGTCCGTGCCACCGCTATCCCCCGGTTTGAGCACTGTGGTCTCGGCCCAGCGGCTAGGGTCGAAGCCGGTCGAAACCAGACGCTGATCGATTTGCAATCCCGTCCCTTCCACCGCGGCGATCCCGCCAAGATGATCGGCGTGTTCATGCGTGATGAAAATCTTGGATAACTTTTTGATTCCCAGCTGATTCACGCAGTCAGCCACGCCCCCATCGGTGGGTCCGGCGTCCAAGAGCCACCCCTCAGCGGGACCAGTACGAATCACGAACGCGTCACCCTGGCCGACATCGCACATCGCGATATTCCAGGTCACCGGGATGGCCGGACGGTAGAACAGGGTCGCCGGGAGCACCAGCGACACGAGGAGCACCACGAGCACCGCCAATCCGGCGCCGGCCAGCCGATGAATACTCGCGTGCTCGCTTTCATAGGTGCTCAGCAGCAGGACGGCGAACACCACCGAGAATCCCACTGCCAGAGAGATGCCGGCAATCCCAGGAGGCCATGGACGTGCGGCACCGGGCAGCTCGACTACCCAGAGCGCGAGCTTTCCAATCCATCCCGCCGGAAGGCCAGGCACCCATAACAAGATGCCGGTGACCGCCGGCAATGGAGTGCAGCACAGCAGGCAGATCACCCCCACGCTGGTGATCAGGGGCAGCAATGGTGCGACCAAGAGGTTGGCCGGCAGCGAGTACAGGCTGAAATTTGAGTTCAAGGCGATGATCACCGGCAGACAGGTGAATTGCGCGGCGCAGCAAATTGCCGTCAATTGCGCAAACCACGACGGGAAGAGGCGTGAAAGGATGTCGGTGAGGGCCGGTGTCAGTACGATGATGCCCAAGGTGGCCAGTACGGATAAGGCGAAGGCCGGTTCCACTGCTAGCGACGGATCGATCAGCAGCAAAATGGTCCCCGACAGGCTCAAGATGCCCAAGGACCCGCGCCCGCGGCCCAGCATGAGCGAGATTGTTGCGATGATTCCCATTAATCCGGCGCGGAGCACACTCGGGTCAGGGCCCACGAACCAGATGAATAAGGCCAGGAAGCCGATGCCCAGCAGCGCGGCCAGCACCCTGGGCACGGCGCAAAGCCTGAGGATCACCAGCACCATGGCACCGAGCAACGCCACGTTTGACCCGCTGACGGCGGTGAGGTGGCTCAGCCCGCTGTCTTTCATTGCCGCGGAGAGTTCTTCGCCCTGCCCCGAGCGGTCCCCGTAGAGCATGCCCGGAAGGAGCCCGCGGGCCTCGTCGGGTAGTTCTTTCAGGCTCGACGCGAATCTGGTTTTCAAGTGATCTGCCGGTGTCGGTTCCTTCCAGGTCTTCACCACCGGTTCGCTCTGTGCCCGAGCCCACCAGTGGAATGCACCTTTTGCCCCGGTAGATTGCAGGTCCAGAATTGTTTCGAAACTATCCGCGCCGGTTTCCAGCGGGTAGGGCAGGCTCAGATATATCGGAATGGGGCAAGCAACCCACTGCTCCTGGTGCCAATATTCTCCGATCTGCGCAATGCCCTTGTTCGTTCCGTCTTCGCCGAGGCGCGGCGGATCGTTAAAGGCCACGATGACCCGCCGCTGCTGTTCTGCTCCCTCGGGCAGCTGGCAGTCGTTCTGCCCCAGGGCGGCGAAGCTGATGCTGATCGAGGCCAGGAGCAGCAGCAGCGGTCCGGTGAACCAGGGAGCCGAGGAGGGAGCATCGTGGCGCCGGCGCAGCAGCAGCGCGAAGCCCCCGAGGAAGAGCAGCAGCACGATGAGGGTGCCCAGCAGCGGCGGTTGCAGGTATGCGGTCACCCAGGCCCCGGCCAAGATCCAAAGCCCGCGGAAGTCCGTCTTCATGGGATCACCAATTCCGACAGCTCCCCCAAGAGCACCGGGCCTATTCCAGAGACAGCGTCGAGTTCCGCGACGCTGGTGAACGGGCCATTTTTGTCCCGGAAGTCGATAATGCGTTTGGCTAGTGCCGGGCCGATGCCCGGCAGGGTCTGCAGGGTCTGCGCATCGGCCTGGTTCAGCGAGATCTTCGCGTTTGGCCCTTGGGCTTGCGGGGCGCCCGGAGTTGCCGAGGCATCACTAGTTCCGGGCAGGATGATCTGCTGCCCGTCGGCGAGTTTGGCCGCCAAATTCAATAGCTCCGGGCGGGCTTTTTTGCTCATCCCGCCGGCTGCTTCGATCGCATCGGTGATCCGCGAACCATCGGGAAGCTCGTAGACGCCGGGCTTTTTCACGGCCCCGACCACATGCACGGTGAGCGTAGCCAGCGGTTCGGTGGCGGCCGGGTGTTCGGGGTCGGCCACCAGCGGAATGGAATCCAGCTCTTCGGCCGCCGGCGGCGGCGAGAAGATGATCGAAAAGGCCACCCAGGCCAGGACCACGAGGACCAGCACGAGGGCAGCGACCCGCGACACGGCGAAGCGCAACCTGGTCGGCCGTGGCGCAAATTTACTGAAGAAGTCGTGGCGCCCCATGGCCGATAGTTTGCGCCACTACTACGAAGGGAGGGTGTCCTCCGGCTCGGATTGTGGATTCAGCGGCCCCACGGCCACGGCGAGCACCCCGATGCCGGTATGCGCCGCGAGCACCGCCGGCAGGGATTCGATCAGCACCTGCTGCGCGCTGAGCGGAGCGAGCTCGTTGGCGATCTCGGTGGCAAGTTCGGCCGCGCCGAAGTGCATGACGCCGATGCGTACCGGCCCCTGGGCCGCGGTAGCAGCCTGGGCGCCAAGCGCCACCAGCCGCGCCTGGGCCCGGGCGAAGGAGCGCGGCTTTTCGATGGGCTGGATCACACCCGCTTCGATGCTCAGGATCGGTTTGACGTTCAGCAGGTTGCCCAGCACCGAAGAGATGGTGCTGATCCGTCCCCCGCGGCGCAGCTGCTCCAGGCTCGGCACGGCGAAGTAGACGGAATTCCGCGCCGCGCCGCGGGCGATCTGCTCGAGCATTTCCAGCGGGGCTCCGGCATCGCGCGCGGCCAGCACGTCGGTGACCGCAAAGCCCTGGGGCATCGCGACGGTGCGCGAATCGATGACCTGCACCGGGATTTTGATGTCGGCGGCGGCCAAGCGCGCGGCCTCCACCGTCCCGGAAAGCTGCCCGGAGAGGTGAATGGAGATGATCGACTCGCAACCGGCGGCGGCCAGCTCCCGGTAGGCCCGGGCGAATTCTCCGGGCGCCGGACGCGAGGTCTTGACGGATTTTCCCATGGCGAGCCCCATCATCAGGGCGTTCAGATCTTCGCCGTGCACGTGGTTGTCCACGATGATCGGGATTCCCAGGCAGGCGAAGTCTTCGCTGTCCAGCAATTGTGCTGGCAGGCAGGCGGCGGAGTCGGTGACTACGCCGATTCGGGTACGCGCAAGCCCACGCGGGGCCAGCCATTTAGGCAGCCAGCCCGCGCGTGGGCCCTTGGTGCGTTCGTTCATGCCTTGAGCTTACGGTGCCGGAACCACATTCACGAGCTTCGGCGCACGGACGATGACCTTCAACGGCTCCTTGCCGTCGAGCATGCGAATCACCGTCTCATGGGCCAAGGCCTGCTCGCGCAGGTCATCCTCGGAAATGTCGATCGGAACTTCCAGGCGTGCGCGGACCTTGCCCTTGATCTGGACCACGGCGGTGACCGTATCGTCAACCAGCAGCGACTCATCGACCTCCGGCCAGGCGCTGTTCACGACGCTCGGTGCGTAGCCGAGCTCGGCCCACATGTCCTCGGCGGTGTAGGGGGCGAACATGCTCAGCAGCTGGGCGGTGACGGTGGCCGCCTCGCGGACGGCCGGGTCGGCGGCGCCGGCTCCCGAATCGATGGTCTTGCGCGCCGCGTTGACCAATTCCATGGTCTTGGCGATCACCACGTTGAACTTGCCCGAATCCAGCAGCGCGGCTGCCTCGTGCACGGTGCGGTGGGTGACCTGGCGCAGCGCCTTCTCACCGGTGGTGTAGTCCACGTCCTGTGCGCTGGTGACGTCCTGGGCGATGCGCCAGGCGCGGGCCAGGAACTTCTGCGAACCGCTTGGGGACACATCGGCCCAGTCCACGTCGTCCTCCGGCGGGGAGGCGAAGATCATGGTCAGCCGCACCGCGTCGACGCCGAACTTGTCCAGCTGCTCGCCGAGGTCCACGCCGTTGCCCAGGGACTTGCTCATGGCCTTGCCGCCGTTGAGCACCTGGCCCTGGTTCAGCAGCGCGCTGAACGGCTCGGTCGCGTCGATCAGGCCCAGATCGTGGATGACCTTGGTGAAGAAGCGCGAGTACAGCAGGTGCAGGATCGCGTGCTCGACGCCGCCGACATACTGGCCTACCGGCATCCAGTCGCGGACCGCCTGCGGGTCGAAGGGGCCCTCGGTGTAGTTCGGGGAGACGAAGCGCAGGAAGTACCAGGAGGAGTCCACAAAGGTGTCCATGGTGTCGGTGTCGCGCTTGGCGTCCGCCCCGCACTTCGGGCAGGGCACGTTGACCCACTCCGCCACGGCGGCCAGCGGGCTGGTGCCCTTCGGCGCCAGCTGCTCACCGCGCAGGTTATCGGGCAGGCGCACCGGCAGCTGGTCATCGGGTACCGGGACCTCGCCGCATTCGGCACAGTGGATGATCGGGATCGGGGTGCCCCAGAAGCGCTGGCGGCTCAGCAGCCAGTCGCGCAGCCGGTAGTTGACCGTGTGTTCGCCGGTGCCGGCGGCTTCCACGATTTCGATCGCCTTGGCGACCGCTTCGGTCTTGTCCAGCCCGGTCAGCTCACCGGAGTTGACCAGCTTGCCCTCGCCGGCGGTGGCGGTTCCCGACACGGCCGGGTCCTCTTCGCCGGTCTCCACGACCACGCGCACCGGCAGGTCGAAGGTGCGGGCGAAGTCCAGGTCGCGCTGGTCGTGCGCGGGCACGGCCATGATCGCGCCGGTGCCGTAGTCGGCCAGCACGTAGTCCGCCGCCCAGACCGGCAGCTTCTCACCCGAGAGCGGGTTGATCGCGTAGCGGCCGGTGAACACGCCGGTCTTCTCGCGCTCGCTGGACTGGCGTTCGATTTCCGAGAGCGTCTTGACCTGCTCCTGGTAGGCTTCCAGCGCTTCGCGGTGCTGCTCGGTGACCAGCTCGTTGGCCAGCGCGGCATCCGCGGCGACCACCATGAAGGTCGCCCCGTAGAGGGTGTCCGGGCGGGTGGTGAAGACCGGGATCTGCACCTCGGCCAGTTGCTCGTGGGCTTCGATCTGGAAGGTGACCTGGGCGCCTTCGGAACGGCCGATCCAGTTCTTCTGCATCAGCAGCACGCGCTCGGGCCAGTGGCCCTTGAGCGCATCCATGTCCTCGAGCAGGCGGTCGGCGTACTCGGTGATCTTGAAGTACCACTGGTTCAGCGACTTCTTGGTCACGGCGGTGCCGCAGCGTTCGCAGGCGCCGTTGACTACCTGCTCGTTGGCCAGCACGGTCTGGTCCTTCGGGCACCAGTTGACCGGGTGGTCCTTGCGGTAGGCCAGGCCCTTTTCGTAGAACTTGTTGAACAGCCACTGCGTCCAGCGGTAGTACTCCGGATCCGAGGTGTGCAGCCGGCGATCCCAATCCGCGGAGATGGCGTAGCGCTTGAAGCTCTCGGCCTGGGTGTCGATGTTCTTATAGGTCCACTCGGCCGGGTGCGCATTGCGCTTGATCGCGGCGTTCTCCGCCGGCAGGCCGAAGGAATCCCAGCCGATGGGGTGCATGACGTCAAAGCCACGCAGGCGCCAGTAGCGTGCGACGACATCGCCCATGGCAAAGGCCTCCGCGTGGCCCATGTGCAGGTCACCGGAGGGGTAGGGGAACATATCCAGCACGTAGCGACGTTCACGGGTGCCATCGTCGGCCGGCTTGAACACTTCTAGTTCATCCCAAACCGGTAGCCACTTGGACTCGAGGTCCTTGAAGTCGTAGGTTCTGGTCTCGTTCGTCGATGATGTCACTGAGCTCGTCTCACAAACTTGCGGAAAAATTTCCTGACGGAAAAACTTGGTATTGTCTCCAGACACAACAAAAGCCCCCAAATATCCACTCGGGGGTACGGCCGCAGGCCGCTCTTAGACTAGGTCGCGCTGAAAATGCATACAGCGATTCTATCGCAGTTCCAGCCGCAGAGGTGCATCGATGAAGTGCGCGCTGCGCCACGGCAAAAACGGCATGCCCACGATCGCTTCCCCGGCCGCCGGCTGGCACCGCAGCCCAATGAACCCCCTACCCGTCGGCAAACATGGATCCCTACGCTTCGACGCCGCGGATACTCGGCGAATCCAGCAGCCCGTGCATGGGGCCGATCCGTTCGATCATGGCGGGCAGCGGCCTGGTAGCCGTCGAGGAACGCGCTGAGATCCGCCGGGTCATTGCCCGAAAAGCCTGCGCGGCATAGGCCAAGTCCCCCAATCTGGTACTCGGCTCGCTAGCATCCCAGTCGATGAACACCCAGCGCTCCCCTGGCCAGATTCCACGGGGCCAGATCGGGCTGTCGAAGTCCTCGCCCAACGCGGACCATTCTGCCGCATGCATCCAGCCCAGGGGCTCCCCGCTGGATACGAAATGCCGGGGGTTTCCATCGCGCCCAAGGCCGGCGCAAGAAATATTCCGCCACGCTATCCACAACCCGCGGACGAAGCCGCGGCGCAGGGCCGCCCCGGCGTAATCATGGAGGCATGAACACGCCAGCACTCATCTCAGCGCTGCACACCCTGTGCAGGGCCCCGCTTCAGCTCGGGGCGCACCTCACCGGTGCCATGCTCGTGCGCCTGGGGATCCTCTGTCTGGCCTTGTTCACCGCCATCGGCCAGCTGGTCCACCAGACCCGCGACCCGCGCCTGGTCCTGGCCCATGCGGATCTGGTCGAGAAGTTCTCCCAACAGGTCCACCTCGCCCAGCTCACCACCGCACTGGATGCAGAGGCCAGCGGCGCGCACGCGCTCAGTCTGGAAACCTACGACGGGCTGCGCGACGGCACCTGCAGCTTCGAGGCGCAGCCCGAACTAGCCGCCGGCCGCACCTGCTATCAGAGCACCGGCGATCTGCTCGCCGCCTGGCTTGGACTGAATTACTTCGAGGCCCAACGCCGTATCGACGATGCCCACCTGCTCATCGGCCGCCGTACGCCGCAAGGCACGATCTGCGAGCCGCGCTTCGCCCAGCTGGCCGAGGTCTATGCCAAGGGCGGCGCCGACCGCCGCAGCATCGCAGCCACCGCACGTCGCCTGGAGAAGCTCGAAGCCACCGACACCACCTTCGACGGCGTGCCCACCGAGCTGAAGGCGCGCGGCACCGACGGCCGCTTCCTGGAGGAGCATGCCGCCGAGTCACTGCGGAGCCTGGGGCCAGATGAAGCACGCAAAGACATCAGCTCCCGGATCAGTCTCTACAAGCAGCTCAAAGGCGACAAGCTCCCACCGAAGCTCGGGCTGTTCATCGGCCCGGTGGTCCAAGGCGTGCACGAATTCACCCTTCGCACCCTAGCCACGCAGGCCCAGCTGATCCGTTCGATCGCCGTGCAGGCCAGCGCCCCGCGCACCAAGGCCGGCCAGGCAGCCCGGACCCCCGTGCAGCCCGATGGCAGCACCGAAGCAGCCGATCAGCCCGCCACCGAGCCAACGGCTGCCCGGGCGGCGGAATCCGCCGAATCTATCGACCGGTCCGGCACCGCCGAGGAACCAACAGCCGGAGCACCAACATGGCTGCGCACCGAAAATCCCATGCCCGACTGGGCCCGCGCAGCGGAAGAACCCTCCGGAGCCAAACCCGAGCTGCCAGCGGACGATGCTGAAGCAACGCCCGGGAAGAGCATCCCGGCCAACGCAGAAGTTGCCTCGGACCGCGAGGAGGTCAGCGTCGCACTGCGCAGGCTCAACGCGCTCATGGCGATTCTCGCCACCCCCGCAGGAGGCAAGGCCAAGGCGGTCATCCCGCGATTCATTGTCTACATGTGGCTCAGCGATCTGCAGAATCTGGACCGCGCTTATGGGACTACTTCCAACGGCGTTCGGCTCCCGCCCGGCGAGCTCAGACGGGCTCTTGCCAAAGCCAATGTGATCCCCGTGGTGCTCGGCGGCAACAGCCAACCCCTGGACATGGGAAGATCCAGACGCTACCACGAGGGCTACGTGCGGGCGGGTGTGCTGGCGCGTGATCGCGGATGCATTGTGCCCGGCTGCACCACGGCTCCCGATCACGTGGAGATCGATCACTATAAGCTGCCCTGGGCCGAGGGTGGCACCACAAGTGTTAAATCCGGGGCGGCGGTCTGCCCCGATGGCCACCATAGCCGCCATCTCGGACAGCTTAAGATCGTGGACGTCAACGGCCTGCCGCACGTCATCCTGCCTCCGCATCTGGACCCGGAGCAGAAACCGCGGCGCAACACCTATTGGGATGCGCTGCAGCTCGGTGATGCTCCCGACCCCGATGTAGCTGGTCCGGAGCCACCGGAGAACGACGAGTGATGTCCCGGCGTTGAGGGTTAACGACAGCGGGACCCCGAATCAACGATTATCAGTTGATTCGGGGTCCGCTGCTATCGGCTCATCGACAAGGTCGAGGGCGGCGAGGCCGAGTTAGGCCTTCGTGTCCTCATCCACCCAATCGAAGGTGCGAGTCACTGCCTTCTTCCAAAGGCGCAGGCTGCGCTCGCGCTCTTCTTCACCCATGGCCGGTTCCCAACGCTTGTCCTCGGACCAGTTGGTTTCCAGCTCGCCCAGGCCCTTCCAGAAGCCCACGGCCAGGCCTGCGGCATATGCGGCGCCCAATGCCGTGGTTTCGGTAACCTTTGGACGGACCACCGGGACACCTAGGATGTCCGCCTGGAACTGCATCAGGCTCTCGTTGGCAACCATGCCACCGTCAACCTTCAGCTCGGTCAGAGGCACCTCGGCGTCGGCGTTGACCGCATCAAGCACCTCGCGGGTCTGGAAGGCGGTGGCCTCCAGCGCCGCGCGGGCAATATGGTTCTTGTTCGCGAAGCGGGTCAGGCCCACAATGGCGCCACGAGCCTCGGCACGCCAATACGGGGCGAACAGGCCCGAGAACGCCGGGACGATGTAGACCCCGCCGTTGTCCTCCACCTTGGCCGCCAGCTCTTCAATCTCGGGAGCCGTGGCGATCATGCCGATATTGTCACGCAACCACTGCACCAGCGAACCGGCCACGGCGATCGAGCCTTCCAAGGCATAGACCGGAGCGGCATCGCCCAGCTTGTAGGCCATGGTGGTGAGCAAACCGTTAGAGGAATGCACGATCTCGGTGCCGGTGTTGAAGATCAAGAAGCAACCGGTGCCGTAAGTGTTCTTCGCGGTACCGGCGGTGAAAGCGGCCTGGCCGAAGGTGGCTGCCTGCTGGTCGCCCAGGATGCCGGCCACGGGTACTTCGCGCAGCAGCTGATTGCCGGCCACGGTGCCATACACCTCTGAGGAAGAGCGAATCTCGGGCATCATCGAAGCTGGCACACCGAAGTCCGCCAGGATCTGCTCATCCCAGGTCAGCGTCTTCAGATCCATGAACAGGGTGCGCGAAGCGTTGGTCACGTCGGTGACGTGCACGCCGCCGTCCACGCCGCCGGTCAGGTTCCACAGTACCCACGTATCAGTGGTGCCGAAGATCAGGTCGCCGGCTTCGGCACGCTCCCGAGCGCCTTCGACGTTGTCCAGGATCCACTTGATCTTGGTTCCGGAGAAATACGTGGCCAGTGGCAGGCCGACGCGGTCCTTGTAGCGGTCGACTCCCCCGTCCTTGGCCAACTCGTCGACGATGTCCTGGGTGCGGGTGTCTTGCCAGACGATCGCGTTGTACACCGGCTTGCCGGTGTTCTTGTCCCAGACCACGGCGGTTTCGCGCTGGTTGGTGATGCCGACAACTTCGATGTCGTGGCGGGTCAGGTTTTGCTTGGACAGGGCTTGGCCGATGACTTCTCGGGTGTTGTTCCAGATTTCCGCTGCGTCGTGCTCAACCCAACCAGCGGCCGGGAAAATCTGTTCGTGCTCCAGCTGGCCTACCGAGACAACCTCGCCTGCATGATCGAAGACGATGGCTCGGGAACTGGTCGTTCCCTGGTCAATGGCGATGACATATTTTTCACTCATGATTCACATCTCTCTTTCTAGAACAGGAAGCCGGCAGCGACGCCGCCAAGTAGACCACCGATGACCGGACCGGTGATGGGCACCCAGGAGTAGGCCCAGTCGGAAGAACCCTTGCCCTTGATAGGAAGGATAGCGTGTGCTAGTCGCGGACCGAGGTCACGGGTCGGGTTGATGGCGTAGCCGGTAGCTCCACCGAGGGACAGGCCGATGGCCACCACGAGCAGTGCGACCGCTAGCGGGCCGAGCTGGTGCGGGGTCTTTCCCAGACCGGCGATGACGAAGACGAGCACAAACGTGCCGAATACCTCGGTGACGACGTTCCAGCCATAGGAGCGGATCGCCGGACCGGTGGCGAAGACGCCAAGCTGGCTGCCGGCGTTCTGCTTGTCATCGAGGTGCTTTTTGTAGGCCAGCCAGACGCCAACGGCGCCAAGGAAGGCACCAACGAGCTGCGCCAGGAAATAGAGCATGGTGTTGGCGAAGGTGATGGCGACGCCCGGTGCGTATTCGGTGATATCTGGGTTGATCATCAAGCCCAGGGTCACCGCAGGGTTCAGGTGAGCACCTGAAATACCGGCGATCCAGACACCGCAGTAGACGCCTAGACCCCAGCCGAAGCTGATGGCAAGCCATCCGGCGGCGCTACCGAGGGTGCCTTTCAACGCGACGTTGGCGCAGACACCGCCGCCCATGAGTAGGAGAATGAATGTGCCGGCTAATTCGGCAAGAAACACGTGAGTGGACAACATTGACCTCTTAGTGATTTCGTAGGCCGACGGCAACCTGCCGCCGGCCGGTGCAGGTTACGCGAGGATGACCCCATGGCTATCTGCAAGTACCGAGAGCGAATGGTCGATCTCGGCTTCGGTCTGGGACTGATCCCAGCCCATTGGCGTCACGAGGTGCGAGGCGACCTCGATGACCAAACTTTTGGTGACCAGCCCGCGGAAGGCGAGGTTGGTGCGCCGGATGAACACGTCGATCAGGCGACCGACCTGCTCATGCTCGGCTAAGTAGGCAAGTTCTTCAACGGACAGTTCGCTGCTGTGCTCCAGGAGCTGCTCGTGCTGGCCGAGCTGCTCCAGCACGCTGTCGGCCCCGGTGCCGTAGCGCTCGAGCAGCACGCGCAGGCGTGAATGCGGCGCACGCTGCTCGCGGGCGGCATACCAGGCGGCAAGTTCGCCGTCGTTCTTCGGGAAGTTCTTGCCTCCGCCGATGGCCACACCTTCGGTGCTGACCTTCGCGCTTTCGCCCAGGAAATCCAACGCCTTGCCCCCGAGGTTCTCGGCCAGCGCGCGGAAGGTGGTCCATTTGCCGCCGATCAGCGAAAGCATCGTAGTGCTATCGGTCAGGCGGGTTTCCTTCACCTGGTAATCGCGCGAAACGAAGCCCGGAGCGGTATCGTCGTGGTTTGGCAGCGGACGCACGCCGGAGAACTTGTAGACGATATCTTCCTTGGCCACCTCGATCCGCGGGAAGACCTGTTGGATCAGGTCGAAGAAGTAGTCCACTTCCGCCTCGGTGCACACCGCAGGATCACGCATATCGTGTTCCAGGTCGGTGGTGCCCACCAGGACGCGGCCGAGCATCGGGTAAATCAGCACGATGCGGCCGTCTTCGTTTTCGAAGAAGATCTCACGCCCGCCGGTGGCGGCAAGCAGTTCCGGGTGGTCCAGCACGATGTGCGAGCCCTTGGTGCCGCCGGTCCATTTGGTTTCCTTGCCAAGCTCCGCGTTGGTCAGGTCAACCCAGGCGCCGGTGGCATTGATGATGACCTCGGCGTCGAAATCAAATTCCGCGCCGCTGAGCACATCGCGCAATTTCGCGGTTCCCGATTCAACGCCGGCAAGCTCCACGTAGTTCGAGGCGCGCGCTTGGTCGCTGGCCTTCAGTCCGTCGCGCAAGACGTCCAGGGTGAGCCGCTCGGGGTTATGCACCGAGGCGTCGAAGTAGGTGGCGGTGTACTTCACATCGTCGCGCAAAGCGGGCAGATCCTTGCGGGCGGCCTTGGCTCCCTTGAAGTTATGCCATGGGGTATTGCGTCCGCCGATGCCGGCGAAGACGTCATACATGATCAGGCCGGCCTTGATCAGCGCCGCACCTCGTTCGGTGGGCTTTCCCGACTTGTGGCTCAAGAAGCGCATTGGAGCGCTGAGCATGCCGGAGAAGGTGGAGAAGATCGGAATCGTGGTCTGCAGCGGTTTCACATAGTGCGGGGCGATCTCCAACAGGGAGTTGCGTTCCTGGACCGATTCGTGGACCAGACGGAACTCTCCGTTCTCCAGGTAGCGGATGCCACCGTGGATCATATGCGAGCTGGCACCCGAGGCGCCTTGGCAGTAGTCCCCGCGTTCCACCAGCGCCACATCGATTCCCTGCATCGCCAGGTAGCGGAAAGTTGCTACGCCATTGATGCCGCCGCCGACAACGAGCACGCGCGCCTTTGGCCGTGCACGAAGTTGCTCTAGCTGGTCCCGATTCACGATTACATGCCCCTTTATTGACGATTGGTACGTGTCAACAGTTAGTCTGGTCACCATGGAACGAAACGGTCAAACGAAATGCACAAACGTGCAGAAAAGGTCCCATTGATGCAGATATCCCCCAGCTCCGGTCCGTACAAACTGCCAAATCCTGGCACATCCGTGCAAGCCAGCCCCAAAGCGAAGGATGCGTTGCGGGCGGCCCAGCTGTATTACCTGCAGGACATCAAGATGGAGGTAATCGCCCGTGAACTCGGGGTTTCACGCTCCACGGTCTCCCGCCTGCTCGCTCATGCCAAACGCACCGGCATGGTGTCGGTGAAGATCAACCCTTCCGCAAATATGTCCGCGCTGCTCGGCAACCAGCTCGCCGAGCAATACGGGATCAGCGTGCATTTGGTGCCTACCGACGGTTCGATGGACGATACCGAACTCCTCCAACGCGTGTCGGCGCACGCCGCCTACCACTTGGGCACCATGGTCTCCTCATCGATGACCATTGGCGTGGCCTGGGGGCAAACCATGCAAGCGGTTTCCGCCGCCTTGAACAGCCATCCCACCCATGATTCGGTGGTCGTCCAATTGAATGGGGCCGCCAACCCGGTATCCAGCGGTGTGCGCTATGCAAGCGAAATCCTCACCCGCTTCGGCCAGGCCTTCACCGCGCGCACCGAACAGTTCCCGGTCCCGGCCTTCTTCGACAAGGCCAGCACGCGGGAAGCGATGTGGCAGGAAACTTCCGTGCGACGCGTGCTGAATATTCAGGAGGAAATGAACCTGGCGGTCTTCTCGCTCGGCGCGGCCGACTCAAAACTCGCCTCCCAGGTGTACCGCGGTGGTTACCTGAGCGAAGCCGAAACGAGGCAATTGCGAGAGAAGGGTGTGGTGGGCGACGTGGCCACCGTGTTCTTCGACAAGCATGGAAATGACGCAAAAATCGAGATCAATGCCCGGGCTACCGGCCCCACCCTCGCCGCGCTGCGCCAGGTGCCACGGCGCTTCTGCGTGGTGGCCGGCCGAGGCAAGATCAACGCCGTTCGCGGCGCACTCAATGGCGGGCTGATCACCGAACTGGTCATAGACGAGGGCACCGCGATGGCCCTCTTGGACGGGTAGGCTTAAGCTATGAGCCCACGCACCGAATTGGTCACCACCCACGCCCTGCACGGCTCGAACACCAGGGTCTTCAGCTATCCGGCCAGCACCGCAAGCAGCGCCGGGGTCATCTTTGCGATCCATGGATTCCGCGGGGATCATCACGGACTGACCCGGATCATCGAGCAGCTGCCGCAATATACGATCATCGTGCCGGACCTGCCGGGGTTCGGCGCATCCACCTCGATGCAGCTGGCTCACGACGTCGACGGCTATGCCCTGGCGCTCAACGACCTGGCCGACGAACTTCACCTGCCGGCGCACAGCATCTTGCTCGGGCATTCCTTCGGCTCGCTGGTCGCCGCCAAACTCGCCACACAGCGCGGCTTCTCCGCCCTGCTGCTGCTCAATCCCATTTCCGAGTTGGCCCTCGAATCCTCCCAAGCCTTCATCGCCAAGCTCACCGGCTGCTACTACACGCTGTGCGCCAAACTCCCTGCGCCCCTTGGCGAGGCGGTGCTCCGCTCGAAGCTCTTCTCCGACGCGATGAGCCTGGTCATGACCAAAAGCAAGGATCCGGCAATGCGTGCGTACGTGCGCGAGCAACACCGCGCCTACTTCGGCGGTTTCCATTCACGCGACACCCTGGCCCAGTCCTACCAAGCATCGATCAGCTGCACGGTGGGCGGGTACGCCGGGACAATCGGCATCCCGGCCTTGCTGGTTGGCGGCATGCTCGATGAGCTGGGCACCGCGCAAACCCAGGAAACCCTGCGGGCGAGCTTCGCGCACGCCGAACTGGTGATGCTCGAAGACGTCGGACACCTGATCCACTACGAAAAAGCACCCGAGACCGCCGCGGCGATCACCAAATTCCTGGCTCGGATCGACGCCTAAACGGGGATCAGAGCACCTCGTCGGGATCCACCGCGATATTGACCACCGGGTCCTTGGCCGCGGACATCCGCGCGCGCAGGGCGCGCAGCGCCGAGGTCACTGCCGCTCCCTCGGCGTAGGAGTAGAAGACCACATAACGGTGTTCGATCGGTGGCCCGTCGATAATGGTCGGCCCATGGATTTGAAGCCGTTCGCGCATTGCCGGGTCCAGTGCGGCGATCAGCCGTTCGGCCCCGGGGCCGGAGATCACGGCGCTGCGCACCGCTGGCGGCAGGCCAAGTTCACGCCGCTCCCCCAGCTCCCGCTCGGCAAAGCTCGCCGGGTCGTACCTGACCAGCGCGGCCCCGGCCGGGCTGGGCGTTCCGGTGAGCACCACGACCCCGGAGCTGCTGGCCAGAGAGGCTGCGGTGAACCACCGGCTGAGCACCTCTTCGGTGTTGCGCAAGGAGTCATGGGCCATCATCTTGTCGGCGTCCAAGAGGAGCACCGCACGGTATCCGGCTTCCACGAAGGGTTCGACCCCCGGAGTGGCGACGACAAGCGCCGGCTTGCCGCTCAGCCGGCGCACCGGCTTCGCACCGGTGGAGGAAATCACCGGCACCTTCGGGAAGGCGAGGCCCAACTCGTCGGCGGTGCGGTCGGCGCCGATGCTGGCGGCGCGGATGCGCGGAGAGCTGCACTCTGCGCACCGGTACTCGCGATACTGCTCTCCGCACCATTTGCAGGCCACATGATGACCGGAGCCGCCCAGCTGCAGCGGACCTTGGCATTGCGGGCAGCGCGCGAGCGTGCGGCAGTCCTGGCAGGCTAGAGCGGGCATGAACCCGGTGCGGGCCACCTGGACCAGCACCGGGCCGGTTTCCAGGGCCTTGGTGGCCTCACGCCAGGCGAGGGACGGGATTCGGGCCCGGGCCAGCACCGGATCTCGTTCCAGTTCAAAATCATTGGTGGTCGCCACCACGCGGGCGGTGTGTGCGCGTAAAATCTCACGCGGCATCTTCAACTCGATGGCCCAGCCGGTAGCGACCAGGCGTTGGGCCTCCACCGAACGTGATGGCGAGGCGATCAGCAACGAGCAGTTTCCGTGCGTGCTGCGCAACAACGCCACCTCGCGCGCATGCTGGTAGGGCGCGCGTTGCTCGCGATGGGATTGGTCCGAATCCTGCCACAGCACGATCAGCCCGAGGTCCGGCACGTGGCATTGGGCCGCCGAACGGGTGCCGATCACGATGTGCACGTGGCCGCCGATGGCGCGCAAGAAATTCCGGTAGCGCGGAGTCGGCCCGTCATCGGCCTGCAAGCGCGCATAGCAATCCTTGCCATAGTGCTCGTCCAGATGCTCGGCTAGGCGTTCCAGATCGCTGGCATCGGGCACCAGGAGCAGGACCCGTTCCTTGCGCGCCAGCACCGGGCGGCAGGCATCCAGCAGGAATCCTGGCCAGGAGCCAAAGAAGTTCGGCACCCAGGTGGCCACCGCCCGCAACGTGTCCCCATTGGCCCAGGCTTGCAGCGCTTGGGCGCCCTGCTCGTAGTGCTCTAGCTGATTCGGTGATTCGGGCAGGGTGGGCAGCTGGTCGAGCAGCTCTTCTTTTTCCACCTTCGCCGCGCGCGGCGGCACCGCAAGGCGCACCACATCCCACACGGTGCCGGCATAGCGGTTGGCCACCAGCTCGGCGACCTCGAAGACCGGACGGTGCAATACAACCTGGTCGCTGACTAGTTTCGCCAGCGCCTTCAGCTTGATTGGCGAGGGATGGTCTTCGAGGATTTCGGTGATGAACCCGGGCAGCTGCTGCGGGCCGAAGGGCACCTTGACGCGCGCACCCACTCTCGCGCCTTGAACCATCGAGGGCGGCACCTCATAGTCGAAGAGCCGGTCCAGGTGCGGGACCGAAGAATCAATCAGCACCCGGGCAACCCGTTTGATACGGGCCGGCTCGGGTGCTGAGATCAGGGCATCCTGCTGCACCTGGTTCCTAGGCGTTGAACCAGTTGCGCAACGCGTCCACGCGGTCCAGACGCTCCCAGGTGAAATCGTTGTCGTCGCGGCCGAAGTGGCCGTGCGCGGCGGTCTTGCGGTAGATCGGACGCAAGAGGTCCAGATCTTCGATAATGCCCAGCGGGCGCAGGTCGAAGATCTCGTTGATGGCGTGGGTGATCTTGGCCGGGTCAACCGTTTCGCTGCCGAAGGTCTCCACATAGAGTCCCACCGGACGCGCCACGCCGATGGCGTAGGCCACCTGCACCTCGGCGCGGCGGGCCAGGCCTGCTGCGACGACGTTCTTGGCTACCCAGCGCATCGCGTAGGCCGCCGAACGGTCAACCTTCGAAGGGTCCTTGCCGGAGAACGCGCCACCACCATGGCGGGCGAAACCACCGTAGGTGTCCACGATGATCTTCCGGCCGGTCAACCCGGCATCCCCCACCGGACCGCCGATGACGAACGGGCCCGAAGGGTTCAGAATGATTTTCACGTTCGAGGTATCCAGATCCACGCGCTCCAGAATCGGCGCAACCACCTCTTCGGCGAGATCGGCCTTCAGCGTCTCCAGCTCGTACTCGGCGGCGTGCTGGCTGGAAACCACCACGGTATCCACCGAGACCGGGGTGTCCCCGTCGTAGCCGATGGTCACCTGGGTTTTGCCGTCCGGTCGCAGCAACGGCATGCGTCCGTTCTTGCGCACCTGGGTCAACCGCTCGGAGAGGCGGTGAGCGAGGAAGATCGGGGTGGGCATCAGCGAATCGGTTTCATCCGAGGCGTAGCCGAACATCAGGCCCTGGTCGCCGGCGCCCTGCAGGTCGCGCGGCCCCTCGGCGGTACCCTCGCGGGATTCCAGCGAGTTGAACACGCCGTCGTGGATTTCCTGGGACTGCTGGCCGATGGAGACCGACACGCCGCAGCGGGCGCCGTCGAAGCCGTTGGCCGAGGAGTCATAGCCGATATCCAGGATGGTGCTGCGCACGATCTCGGGGATCTCGACATAACCGTTGGTGGTTACCTCGCCGGCCACATGCACCAGTCCGGTGGTGGTCAGCGTTTCGACCGCAACCTTGGAGTTCGGATCCTGCGCCAGCATGGCGTCGAGGATTGCATCCGAGATCTGGTCGCAAATCTTGTCCGGGTGTCCCTCGGTGACGGATTCCGAGGTGAAAAGACGAAGTTCGGGGCTAGTTGAAGTCACCTTTTTACTCTATCTGGTCTGACCGACCGATTGCTTTTAGTTGCGACGTTACGTGACCAAGCGCTATATGGCGCGGCTCACTTTGTGACGCGTGAATGTCCGATTATTGCGTCGGCGATCTGCTCTATGACGACCCGTGCCACGTCCAGCTTGCTTCCCTGGGCCTGCACGCTGGGCGCCTGCGAGGCGAAAAGCACCTGAACGCTATTGGTGTCCTCCCCGAAGGTCAGCTGCGCGCCGACCTCGTTGACCACCAGCATTTCGCAGCCCTTGCGTTCGAGCTTGGAGCGGCCGTAGTCCAGCACGCTGCCGTGCTCATCGCCCGTCTCGGCGGCGAAGCCAACGATCAACCCGGGCAGGGTGGCGTCCGCGGAACGCGCCTGGACCACCTCGGCAAGGATGTCCGGATTGCGCACCAGGGTGATCACCGGGGCGGAGTGCTCGTCGCGTTTCTTGATCTTCGAATTCTCGATGGAAGCCGGTCGGAAGTCGGCGACGGCCGCGTTCATGATCAGCACATCGTTTCCCGGCGCTTCGGCAAAAACCGCAGCACGCAGTTCCAGTGCGCTGGAGGCGTGGACCAGGCGGACCCCATGCGGGGCCGGAACCTCAAGGTGCGTCGCGAGCAGCGTCACCTGCGCACCGGCATCACGGGCGGCCTGCGCCAGAGCGACGCCTTGGCGGCCCGAGGAACGGTTGCCCAGGAAGCGCACCGGATCCAGCGGCTCGCGCGTGCCCCCGGCGGTAATCAGGACGCGCTGTCCGGCCAGCAGGGGGGTGCTCAGCAATGGCGCGATCTCGGCGAGGATCTCTTCGGGCTCCGGAAGCCTTCCGGGGCCGGTGTCCTTGCCAGTCAGGCGCCCGCTGGCGGGTTCGATAACCTTCACTCCGCGGCCGCGCAGCGTGTCGACATTTGCTCGTGTGGCCGGGTGCTGCCACATTTCGGTATGCATGGCCGGGGCCATTACCACCGGGGCGCGCGTGGCAAGCAGCGTGCCGGTCAACAGATCATCGGCGATCCCGGCCGCGGCCTTGGCCATGATATCCGCGGTGGCCGGGACGACGAGCACCAGATCTGCCTGCTGGCCCAGACGCACGTGGTTCACCGATTCGACGGCGTCGAAGACCTTGGAGGTCACCGGGTTGCCGGAAAGGGCCTCCCAGGTGGCGTTGCCTACGAAGTTAGCCACGTTCTCGGTGGGGATCACGTCCACGTGATGCCCGGCCTCGCGCAGCAAGCGAAGCAACAACACTGACTTATAGGCGGCGATCCCGGCCGAGACGCCCAAAACGATACGCTTCACGCAGTTCATCCTTGGTGATTTATAACCTGGTGGTTAAAGAAAAAGATGGCGTCCGCTCGGGACGCCATCTTTGCTATTAGTCTTCGGTGGCCTCGGCCCGCGAGACCTTGAGCAGCTGATTGTCCAGTTCGCGAAGTGCGATGGTCAATGGCTTCTCATTCAACTTGGTCTCAACCAATGGACCAACATACTCGAACAGGCCTTCGTTCAGCTGTGCGTAGTAGGCGTTGATCTGGCGTGCGCGCTTGGCCGAATTCAGCACCAGCGCGTACTTCGAGTCGTTGGTCTCAAGCAACGAGTCGATCGATGGGTTAATGATTCCCTCTAGATTGGACACAGGACTCCCTTTAGTCATTCTTCAGCCCCATGAGGGCAACAAGCTCTTCGGCGGCACGTGGAACATCGTCATTAACGATGGTTACATCGAATTCCGATTCGGCCGCAAGTTCCAGTTTAGCGGTTTCTAGCCGGCGCTGCTGCTCTTCGGCGGTTTCGGTACCGCGCCCGATCAGCCGGCGCACCAATTCGTCCCAGGATGGCGGGGCCAAAAAGACGAACTTCGCATCGGGCAGCGTCTCTTTAACCTGCCTCGCGCCCTGCAAATCTATTTCCAGCAGTACTTTCTTGCCGTTGGCCACCGCGTCATTAACCGTTGAGCGAATGGTGCCGTAGCTATTGCGCCCGTGCACCACCGCCCATTCCAGCATGTCGTCGTTGTCCACCAGCTGATGGAACTTTTCCGGGCCCACAAAGAAGTAGTGGACTCCATCTTGTTCCCCCGGCCGAGGCTCCCGTGTCGTTGCCGACACCGAGAGCCAGACATCAGGATAATTGTCACGGATGTAGGTAGAGACGGTGCCCTTGCCTACGGCCGTAGGGCCGGCTAGAACGGTTACCGACGCAGCGGTCATTGACTACACTTTCGTTTTTGGCGGAGATTGTTTGAAGTGTTCGGTGATTGCCGTGCGCTGCTTGCGTCCCAATCCGCGCAAGCGACGCGAAGGGGAAATGCCAAGACGCTCCAGCAGATTCGCTGCGCGCACTTCGCCGACACCCGGCACCGACTCCAAGAGGTCCATGACACGCATGCGTCCCACAGCCTCATCTTCGTATACCAAGTCTAGTACCTCCGTGATGGAGATTTTGCCGGCACTGAACTGGGCTTTAATTTCCGCACGGCGGGTGCGGGCGGCCAATGCCTTGGCGCGGGCCCGGATGCGGTCTTCGTCTGAGAGTTCTCGCAGTACCATCGTTCAGCCATCCTTAATGTGTAGTGGACTATGGCTATGTTGTGAACATAGCGATCAAACGCGGTTTTTGCAAGAGTAATCGCGTTGTGGCTACCAGAAACTGTAATAGCCACAACGCGATTCTGCTATTTATTTAGCCGGCGGCCAATAATTCATCGCGTACTTGCAACGCTTTTGCGCGCAATGCGTTTACACTAGGCCCGGCCTGGAGGATGTCGCGGCTGCTCGTGCCTAGCACCTGGCGGTAGCTGCCGGCGAAAGCGGTGGCGATATCCTGTGCTGTAGCCCCTTGGGCGCCGAGACCCGGGGTGAGCAAGGGAGCCTTGGTCAGACTCAGGTCGATGCCCAATTTCTTGGGGGCATCTCCGATCGTTGCGCCGACCACCAAGCCCACATGGCCCATATCTTCAGCATCCGCATTTTCGGCACTGACTTGGTCAATAATCGATTTTGCAACCGACTTTTCCCCGCCTACATGCTGCACGGAGGGCCCCTCCGGGTTCGAAGTCAGCCCCAAGACGAACACTCCGCGACCGGTCTGCGCGGCCAGGTCTATGGCCGGGCGCAGGGACTCGTAGCCCAGGTATGGGCTCAGCGTCACCGCGTCGCTGGCCAGTGGCGAGGCATCGTCCAACCACGCGGTCGCATAGGCTGCCATGGTCGATCCGATGTCGCCACGCTTGGCATCCGCGAGGGTTAAAATTCCCGCGGATTTTGCTGCGCGCAGAGTTTCTTCCAGGGCGGCGAATCCGGCCGAGCCAAATCGCTCATATAAAGCGACCTGCGGCTTGAGAATTGCGGCCGCCCCGGCCATGGCTTCCACCACGGTCAGTGAGAAAGATCGCACTCCGGCGGCGCTGTCCTCCAGCCCCCACGCCCGGAGCAGCCCCGGGTGCGGGTCGATGCCCACACACAGGGGCCCCGAGGCCTCCATCGCCGCCCGAAGGCGGGTTCCGAAGTTAGGCATTGCGGGCCCCGCGCAGGTTCTTGTCGTGCTCCTGCAAGCTGGTGACGTCCCACTCGTATTCGCGCAGCGCGTCGATGGCCTGCACACAGGCGCCGAACTCGGCCACGGTGGTGATGATCGGGGTGCCCACCGAAACGGCGGCGGCACGGATCTCGTAGCCGTCCCCACGGGCTTCGGAGCCCGTCGGAGTATTCAGGATCAGGCCGATCTGGCCGGCGTTGATCAAGTCCACGATCGACTCGCCGCCTTCGTGGACCTTGCCCACCACCTGGGTCGGGATGCCGTTGCGGCGCAGCACCTCGGCGGTGCCGCCGGTGGACAGGATCTCGAACCCGATGTCGGCCAGGTGCTTGACCGGGATCACGATGGAGCGCTTGTCGCGGTTGGCGACCGAGACGAAGACCTTGCCGCCGGTAGGCAGCGGGTTGTTCGCCGCCGCCTGGGACTTGGCGAAGGCGGTGTCGAAGTACTTGTCGATGCCCATCACCTCGCCGGTGGAGCGCATCTCAGGGCCCAGCAGCGAGTCGACGACCTTGCCCTCCGGGGTGCGGAAGCGAGCGAACGGAAGCACCGCTTCCTTCACCGCGATCGGTGCCGAATCCGGCAGGTGGGTGCCGTCGCCGGTGGCCGGCAGCGAAGTGCCGCGCATTTCGGCGATGCTGTGCCCGACGCCGATCAGGGCGGCGACCTTGGCCAGCTGCACGCCGGTGGCCTTCGAGGTGAACGGCACGGTGCGCGAGGCACGCGGGTTCGCCTCGATCACGTAGAGGATGTCGCTTGCCAGCGCGAACTGGATGTTGATCAGCCCGCGCACGCCCACGCCCTCGGCGATGGCCCGGGTGGCTGCCGCCACGCGGTCGCGCACATCCGGGCCCAAGGTGATCGGAGGCAGGGTGCACGACGAGTCGCCGGAGTGGATGCCGGCCTCTTCGATGTGCTCCATGATGCCGCCGATGTACAGGTCGGTGCCGTCGAACAGGGCGTCCACGTCGATCTCGATGGCGTCTTCCAGGAAGCGGTCCACCAGCACCGGGTGGTCCACGGTGATCTCGGTGGCGTTGGCGATGTAGCGCTCCAGATGCGCCTCGTCATACACGATTTCCATGCCGCGTCCGCCGAGCACGTAGCTCGGGCGCACCAGCACCGGGTAGCCGATGGAGTCCGCAATGGCCTTCGCGTCGGAGAAGGACACCGCGGTGCCGTTCTTCGGGGCGATCAGCCCGGCGTTGTCCAGCACCTGCTGGAAGGCGCCGCGGTGCTCGGCCAGGTCGATGGCCTCCGGGGAGGTACCCAGGATCGGCACGCCGGCGGCCTTCAGCTCGGCGGCGAGCTTCAACGGGGTCTGCCCGCCCAGCTGCACGAAGACGCCGAGCACCCCGCCGGACTGCTCTTCGGCGTGGATGATTTCCAGCACGTCTTCCAGGGTCAGCGGCTCGAAGTACAGGCGGTCGGAGATGTCGTAGTCGGTGGACACGGTTTCCGGGTTGCAGTTGATCATCACGGTGTCGTGCCCGGCGGCGCGCAGCGCCATCACCGCGTGCACGCAGGAGTAGTCGAATTCGATGCCCTGGCCGATGCGGTTCGGCCCGGATCCGAGGATGATCACCGAAGGCTTCTGATGCGCGACCACCTCGGTTTCCTCGTCATAGGTCGAGTACATGTACGGGGTGAACGCCTCGAACTCGGCAGCGCAGGTGTCCACGGTCTTGAAGACCGGGCGCACGCCCAGCGCGTGGCGGATCCCGCGGATGACCGCCTCGGACTTGCCGGTCAACGCCGCGATCTGCGCGTCGGAGAAGCCGTGGCGCTTGGCCTCGCGCAATAGCTCCTCGGACAGGTCCTTGTTCGCGGCGATCAGCTGCGCGGTCTCGTTGATCAGCGCCAGCTGATCCAGGTACCACGGGTCGATGGCGGTGGTTTCGAACAGGCGCTCGATGGACACTCCGGAGAACAGCAGGCGCTGGACCAGCGACAGGCGCTCGGTCGAGCCCTTCACGATGGAGGCCAGCACGGCCTCGTGCTCCGCTTCCGGGATCGGCTCGAAGGACAGCTCGGAGCCCTTCTGCTCCAGCGAGCGCAGGGCCTTCTGCAGCGCCTCGGTGAAGTTGCGGCCCAGGGCCATCGCCTCGCCGACGGACTTCATCGTGGTGGTCAGGGTCTTGTCGGCCGCCGGGAACTTCTCGAAGGCGAAGCGCGGAACCTTGACCACCACGTAGTCCAGGGCCGGCTCGAAGGAGGCCGGGGTCTTCTTCGTGATGTCGTTCGGGATCTCATCCAGGGTGTAGCCCACGGCCAGCTTGGTGGCGATCTTGGCGATCGCGAAGCCGGTGGCCTTGGAGGCCAGCGCACTGGAGCGCGAGACGCGCGGATTCATCTCGATGACCACGACGCGGCCGGTGTCCGGCTCGATGGCGAACTGGATGTTGCAGCCGCCGGTGTCCACGCCGACTTCGCGGATGACCGCGATGGAGATGTCGCGCAGGTTCTGGTATTCACGGTCGGTCAGCGTCATCGCCGGGGCGACGGTGATCGAGTCGCCGGTGTGCACGCCGACCGGATCGAAGTTCTCGATGGAGCAGACGACCACGACGTTGTCGTTCTTGTCGCGCATCATCTCCAGCTCGTATTCCTTCCAGCCCAGGATGGACTCCTCCAGGAGCACCTCGGTGGTCGGCGAGTACTGCAGCCCGGCGCCGGCGATGCGGCGCAGGTCTTCGGCGTTGTAGGCCATGCCCGAGCCCAGCCCGCCCATGGTGAACGAAGGACGCACGACCACCGGGTAGTTCAGGATCTCGACGGCGGCGAAGGCCTCCTCCAGGGTGTGCACGATGACCGACTTGGCGGACTCGGCGCCGCAGCGCTCGACAACGCCCTTGAACTTCTCGCGGTCCTCACCCAGCTCGATGGCTTCGATATTCGCGCCGATCAGCTCGACGTTGTACTTTTCCAGGGCGCCGGACTTGTCCAGCGCGATGGCGGTGTTCAGCGCGGTCTGGCCGCCCAGGGTGGGAAGGATCGCATCCGGGCGTTCCTTGGCGATGATCTTCTCCACAACCTCCGGGGTGATCGGCTCGACGTAGGTGGCGTCGGCGAATTCCGGGTCGGTCATGATGGTGGCCGGGTTGGAGTTGACCAGGATGACCCGCAGGCCCTCCTCCTTGAGCACGCGCAGGGCCTGGGTGCCGGAGTAGTCGAATTCGGCCGCCTGGCCGATGACGATCGGACCCGAACCGATGACGAGTACTGAGTTGAGATCGGTGCGCTTAGGCATTACTTGCTGTCCTTATCTGCGGCGGAATTCATCGCGGAAACGAAACGGTCGAATAGGTAGGCGGCATCGTGGGGGCCGGATGCTGCCTCCGGGTGGTACTGCACGGAGAACGCCGGGATGTCCAGGCAGGACAGGCCCTCGACCACGCGGTCGTTCAGCGAGAAGTGCGAGACCTCCACCTGGCCGAAGCGGGCCACCGGTGCGGTGACGGCTCCCTCCAGCGGCGCGTCGACGGCGAAGCCGTGGTTCTGGCTGGTGATCTCCACCCGCCCGGTGGACTTGTCCATCACCGGCTGGTTGATCCCGCGGTGCCCGAAGCGCAGCTTGTAGGTGTCGAAGCCCAGCGCGCGGCCCAGGATCTGGTTGCCGAAGCAGATGCCGAAGTACGGCATGCCGGCATCCAGCACGGAGCGGACCAATTCCACCTGCCGGGTGGCGGTGGCCGGGTCGCCGGGGCCGTTGGAGAAGAACACGCCGGTGGCGCCGGTGGCCTTGATATCCTCCAGGGTTGCATCGTGCGGCAGCACGTGCACGCGCAGTCCGCGCTCGGCCAGGCGGCGCGGGGTCATCGACTTCATGCCCAGGTCCACGGCGGCGACGGTGTGCAGCGGTTCGCCGGTGTAGCCGTGCTCGGCCGGTTCAACGGTGTAGGCCTTGTCCACGGAGACCTCGGCGGAGATGTTCCGTCCGGCCATCGCGGGCTGCGCCTTGACCAGCGCGACGAGCTCCGCCTCGGAGCGGTTGGCCTCCTCGCCGGAGAAGATGCCGGACTTCATGGCGCCCGCGTCGCGCAGGTGGCGGGTCAGCGCCCGGGTGTCCACATTGCGGATGCCCACGATGCCGTAGCCGACCAGGTCCTCGTCCAGGGTGCGCTCGCTGCGCCAGTTGCTAGGACGGCGGGCCGCGTCGCGGACCACATAGCCCGAGGGCCACATGCGCTTGGACTCCGGGTCTTCGCTGTTCACGCCGGTGTTGCCTACGTGCGGGAAGGTCTGGACGACGATCTGGTGCGCGTAGGACGGGTCGGTCAGGGTTTCCTGGTACCCGGTCATACCGGTGGTGAACACTGCTTCGCCGAGGGTCGTGCCCACGGCGCCGTAGCTGCGTCCACGGAAGATGCGGCCATCTTCGAGTACCAACACTGCTGGTAGGTTGCTCAGGGAATTCACTTAGTTTGTCTCCTGCTCGGCCGCGTCGGCTTGGTGCGACGCCAGCAACTGATAAATCTTGGCGGTGTCCTCGTGGTAGCGAGGACGGAATCCGGTGTCGAAGGTGAAATCATCCTTCACCCAGGTGATCACGATCAGCCCGTCTTTTTCGACGAACTTTCCGACCATGCCCGAGGAGCGGGCCACCTTCACGTAGGCGGTCCAGGGAATGTGCACATCGCTGGTGCCCGGGCGCATCAGGTGGATGCCGGCCTCGCCGAGCTCCAGGCTGGCATTGGCCCGGACCCCGAGCTGATGCACGGCGATCCGGTCAAGCCAGTCCTCGAACCGGGTGGTGGCCACGTACATGCCCTCGAAGCTGTGCTCTCGCCGGTCCGCGAACCCGGCGTAGGGTGCCGGGATGCCGGACTGCCGGCGTTTCATATTGCGCCAGCCGATCAGGATCAGCGCACAGAACAGTACGACGATCCCGATGGTGACCAGCGCCGAGGTGAGTTCGCCGCTAGTCATTGGCTACCCGCGGGCTGGCCAGCGCGCCATCGAGCACCGTGGCGTGGCCGTGGTAGAAGGTGGCATGCACCGCTCCGGGCAGCTCCATGCCGGCGAACGGCGAGTTGCGCCCCTTGGTGGCCATGGCGGCCGGGTCGACGATCCAGCGCGCTGCCGGATCGACCAGGGTCAGGTTGGCCGGCTCCCCCACGGCGATGGGCCGGCCCTGATCGCTCAGGCTGCCGATCTCCGCCGGGGTCTGCGAGGTGATCCGGGCGACGTCGGCCCAGGAAAGCAGTCCGGTCTCCACCAAGGTGTGCTGCACGATCGACAGGGCGGTCTCCAGCCCCGTCATGCCCATCGCGGCCGCTCCCCATTCGCAGTCCTTGGCCTCGGAGGGGTGCGGTGCGTGGTCGGTGCCGATCACGTCGATGGTGCCGTCGGCGACGCCGGCGCGCAGCGCCAGCACGTCCTCTTCGCGGCGCAGCGGCGGGTTGACCTTGAACACCGGGTCGAAGGTCTTGACCAACTCATCGGTCAGCAACAGGTGGTGCGGGGTGACCTCGGCGGTGACCTGGATGCCGCGGGCCTTGGCCCAGCGGATGATCTCCACCGAGCCGGCGGTGGAGACGTGGCACACGTGCAGGCGCGCGCCGACATGCTCGGCCAGCAGCACGTCGCGGGCGATGATCGACTCTTCGGCCACCGCCGGCCAGCCGGCCATGCCGAGCACCGCGGAGACCTCTCCCTCGTTCATCTGCGCACCCTCGGTGAGCCGTGGCTCCTGGGCGTGCTGGGCGATCACCCCGTCGAAGGCCTTCACATATTCCAGCGCGCGGCGCATCAGCAGCGGGTCCGAGACGCAGATGCCGTCATCGGAGAACATGCGTACCTTGGCGCGCGAGTCGGCCATCGCGCCGATTTCGCTCAGCTGCGCGCCGCCGAGGCCCACGGTGACCGCACCCACCGGGCGGACGTCCACCCAGCCGGCCTTGCGGCCCAGTTCGTAGACCTGCTCCACGACGCCGGCGGTATCGGCCACCGGGGTGGAGTTGGCCATCGCGTGCACCGCGGTGTAGCCGCCCTTGGCGGCGGCCTTCGACCCGGTCTCCACCGTTTCGGCGTCTTCGCGGCCCGGTTCGCGCAGGTGGGTGTGCGGGTCCACGAGGCCCGGCAGCAGCACCATGCCGGCGGCGTCGATCACCGTGGCGCCCTCGGCCGCGGTGATGGTGCCGATCTCGGCGATCTTGCCGTCACTGATCAGCACGTCGGCGCGTTCGCCACCGAGCACGGAGGCCTGTCGAATCAAATACGTCATAATCAGTTCCTTAGATCAGGTCGCCGGAGAGGAGCATATACAGGCTTGCCATGCGCACCGCGACGCCGTTGGTGACCTGTTCCAGGACCATCGAACGCGGCGAGTCGGCGGCAGCCGAAGAAATTTCCAGGCCGCGGTTCATCGGGCCCGGGTGCAGGATGAGGGTTTCGTCCCCGTTGGCTTCCAGGGCCTTCAGCCGGGTGTCGTCCAGTCCCCAGTAGCGCGAGTATTCGCGCGGGTTCGGGAAGAAGGCGTCTCGCATGCGTTCGCCCTGCACGCGCAGCATCATCACCGCGTCCACCCCGGAGGCGATGACCTCGTCGAGGTTGTAGCTGATGGTGCACGGCCAGGCGCTCGCGCCCACCGGCAGCAGGGTCGGCGGGGCGACCATGGTCACCGAGGCGCCCAGGGTGTTCAGCAGCCAGAGGTTCGAACGGGCCACGCGGCTATGCAGGACGTCTCCCACGATCGCGACCTTCAATCCGTCCAGTCCGCGGCCGGCCGGGCTGACTCCCTCGCGCAGGGCCAGCTGGCGGCGCAGGGTGAAGGCGTCGAGCAGCGCCTGGGTGGGGTGCTCGTGGGTGCCGTCTCCGGCGTTCACGATCGGCAGCCCGATCCAGTCGGTGGCCGCCAGCCGGGCCGGCGCCCCGGAGTCCGGGTGGCGGATGACTACCGCGTCGGCGCCGATGGCCAGCAGCGTCTGGGCGGTGTCCTTCAGCGATTCGCCCTTGGACACGCTCGAGCCCTTGGCGGAGAAGTTGATCACGTCCGCGCTCAGCCGCTTGGCGGCGGCCTCGAAGGAGATGCGCGTGCGGGTGGAGTCCTCGAAGAACAGGTTCACCACGGTGCGTCCGCGCAAGGCCGGAAGCTTCTTGACCTCACGGGTGCCGGTTTCGCGCATTTCCTCGGCGATATCGAGGATGGCAATGGCTTCGGCGCGGCTTAGATCCGCGGTGGAGAGCAGGTGCTTCATGCGCTGGCCTCGATGACTACTTCATTGCTTGAATCGACTTCGGCCAGGTGCACGCGCACCTTTTCGCTTTTCGCCGTGGGCAGGTTCTTGCCCACGTGGTCCGCGCGGATGGGAAGTTCGCGGTGGCCGCGGTCCACCAGGACCGCCAGCCGCACGATGCGCGGGCGTCCCCAATCGGAGAGTGCATCCAAGGCTGCGCGGATGGTTCGTCCGGAGTAGAGCACGTCGTCCACCAGCACGACGACCTTGCCGTCGATGCCGCCGGCCGGCAGGCGGGTTGGCGCCGGGGTGCGGGTGGTGGTGTGCCGCAGGTCGTCGCGGTACATGGTGATGTCCAGCTGTCCGACCAGCGACGCGGGGTCAAGCTGGGTCGGCGCGGAAGCGGCGATGCGCCGTGCGAGGCGTTGGGCCAGCGGATATCCGCGGCTTGGAATGCCTAATAGCACCAGATCTTCGGTGCCCTTGTTGGCTTCGATAATCTCGAAGGCCACACGGGTCAGTACACGTTCGATATCCTCGCCGGTCAATACCGTGCGAGCCACATCGGGCTGTGAATTTTCATTCATCCTGTGCACCTCTCCCTTCTCCGCCTCACGGGACGGGATTTAAAGGAATATTGCTAGTTCAAATTATCACGATCCGGCCGCCATTCCCTAGCGGAAAGCTATGCATGACACTGAATGGGCGGTGATCTCCCTCACGGCGCCATGCGGGCTCGCGCGGCCAGCCCCGCTATTGGCGGGAAAGTACCGCAGCGCCCGAGGTTCGAGGGGCCTGGAATGTTGGCTTCGCCACAGCGGGTCGTCGGAAACTTCGATGAAATAATGTTGAGTTTTTCACGTGGCAACCCCTCGCGGCGCAGAATCGCCTAGGCTTGGGCGGGTGCTGCCTCCGGGGCAACGCGCGGGTTCGGGACCCTGCGGGTTAAATACCGCAAGCCGGAACCCAGCAGGTTCCGGCTTGCGGTAGTTCAGGAGAATCGAGGATTAGTCGACCAGGGTGTCCTTGACGCTTTGAATGCGTCCGAGCACGCCGTTGACGAACTCTGGAGACTCGTCGGTGGACAGCTCGCGCACATTCACGACGGCTTCGGCCACGGCAACCGCGTCCGGAACCTCGTCGTTGTACAGCAGCTCCCACACCCCGATGCGCAGCGCCATGCGGTCCACGGCGGGCATCCGCTCGATGGTCCAGCCCTTGACATAGCTTTCGAGCACCTCGTCGATGCGGTCCAGGTGGGCGGTGACGCCCTCGAGGATCGTCAACGAATACTCGTTGAGCACGATGTCAGAATTTTCGCGGCGCGCGATGGCTACGCTGAGCGCATCGACGTCGCGGGCCTCGGCTTCGAAAAGAAACTCAAGTGCACGACGACGCGCCTTGGCGCGGGCCCTCACTAGGAGACACGTCCCAGGTAATCGCCGGTGCGGGTATCAACCTTCACCTTGGTGTTCTGATCGACGAACAGCGGAACCTGGATTTCCTTGCCGGTTTCCAGGGTTGCCGACTTGGTGCCTGCCGAGGAGCGGTCGCCCTGAAGGCCCGGTTCGGTGTAGGTGATTTCCAGGATGACCGAGGCCGGAAGCTCCAGGTACAGTGGGCTGCCGTCATACATGGCAATGGTCAGTTCCTGATTTTCCAACAGGAATCCGGCCGAGTCGCCCACGGTCTGGCCGGGAACGGTGATCTGGTCGTAGTCTTCCAGGTTCATGAAGACGTAGTCTTCGCCGTCCTGGTAGAGGTACTGGTAGTCGCGGCGGTCAACGTTGGCCAGCTCGATCTTGGTGCCGGCATTGTAGGTCTTGTCCAGAACCTTGCCCGAGAGCACATTGCGCATCTTGGTGCGCACGAATGCGCCGCCCTTGCCCGGCTTGACGTGCTGGAAGTCGATGATGGTCCACAGTTGGCCATCGATCTTAATGACCTGACCATTCTTGATGTCAGTTGTATCCGCCACGGGTCCTCAAATCCTCTATTTTCGCCAGCGTGCACTGGCATTATCAAAAATCCATTTATTACTATAGCAAACCGCGGTGAGAGCTAATTTCGCGCGCGTTCCTCGGCAAGCGCCAGGCATGCGGCCGACGCGTTGACCAGGTGCTCGGCCGAACCCATCTGCTGGCGCTGCTCCAGGGCCGCACGGAAGCGGGTAGCCGCGGCCTTGTAGTCGCCCTTTTCGAAGAAGGACATCGCCAGGTGGTGCTGCATCAGCGGCTCGTAGTAGGTGCCGGAGAATTCGTCCACCAGCTTGCGCAGGCGATTGATCGCGCGATCGAAATCACCTTGCAGGCGGGTCAATTCGGTATCCAGCACGCGCAGGTGCGCGTTGGTCGGGTCGCTTAACCGCGACTCGGCGATCAGGTTGCCGGCCTGGGCCAGTTCCCCGCGGGCCATGTGGATGACCACCTGGTCGGTCGGGGTGCCAGAGCGCATCGAACGGTCCGCGGCTTGTTCATCGGTGATGAATGGCCGCAGGTTGCTCGGGTCGATCAATACTCCGTCGATGGAGGTGCCCACGCCTTCGTGGTTCACCGATGCGACGTCGATGGCGTATGCGGTGAATTCGCTCATGCTTACTCTCCGATCTCTTGGTAGGCGGCGAATAACAGCGAGTTATCCGGCACCTCGTAGATGCGCGGCTTGCCGATGGCTTCGAGTACCACGAAGCGCAGCTGGTCGCCGCGGGTTTTCTTATCGCGCTTCATGCCGTCCAGCAGCGCCATCCACTTGTCGTTGCGGTAGCTGGTGGGCAGGCCCAGGGACTTCAGGATGCTGAAGTGGCGATCGGTCACCGCATCGGAGGTGTAGCCCACCGAACGGCCTAGTTCCGCGGCAAAGCACAGCCCGATGGAGACCGCGGCCCCGTGGCGCATTGCATAGCGCTCGGAGAGCTCGATGGCGTGGCCCAGGGTGTGGCCGTAGTTCAAGAATTCGCGCGGACCGGATTCCTTCAGGTCCTTGGAGACCACCTCGACCTTCACCGCGATGGTGCGTTCGATGATTTCGCGCAGTCGCGCGCTGTCCGGGCGGATGGCGTCTTCTGGATCCTCTTCGATCAGCTCCAGAATGCGCTCGTCGGCGATGAACCCGCACTTGACTGCTTCGGCCAGCCCGGTGACCAGTTCGTTCTTCGGCAGCGTTGCCAAAGCGTCGAGATCCGCGAGCACGCCGGCCGGTGGGTGGAAGGCGCCGACCAGGTTCTTGCCCTCGGCGGTGTTGATGCCGGTCTTGCCGCCCACGGCCGCGTCGACCATGCCCAGCAGCGAGGTGGGAATGTGGATGACCTTGACCCCGCGCAGCCAGGTGGCCGCCACGAAGCCCGCCACGTCGGTGACCGCTCCGCCGCCCACGGCAACCACGGCGTCGGTGCGGGTGAAGTCGTTCTTGCCCAGAACTTCCCAGCAGAACCCGGCAACCTGGATGTGCTTGCCCTCTTCGGCATCCGGGATTTCCGCGGTCAGCGAGGTGAAACCGGCCTTTTCCAGATCGTCGCGGACCACGTCGCCGGTGGCGCGCAAGGCCCGCGGGTGGATCACCAGGACCTTCTTAACCGCCGAGCCCAGAAGTTCGGGCAGGTGTCCCAATAGTCCGTTGCCGACCAGAACCGGGTACGACTCCGCGGGGGTGGTTCCGGTGACTTGAAGTGTGGTGGGTGCTAGTGGCATCCGAGAAGATCCTCCTGATGGTGCTGATCTGTAAAGCCTACGCGGGAGCGTACTGGGATTCGCTATCTCGTGCTGTGAATCACATGGCTCTCGATGGCTTCGACAAGCTGGGCAACGCTCAGATTGTCTACCTGTAAGGTCAGATCAGCAAGGGTTTCATAGATATCGTGGCGGGCTTCGTAGAGCCTGGTCCAGGTGGTGAGGCTTTGGTCACCGGCCAGCAGCGGGCGGTTCGTATCCCCGGCCAGCCGGCGTTTGGCCGTGGCGAGGGTCATCGCCAAGTAGATCACGGTCCCGCCGCGCAGCACCGCCTGGTTTTCTTCGCGCAGCACGGCCCCGCCGCCGGTGGCGATCACCCCGGCCCGCAGTTCGGCCAGTGCGGCGACCTCCAGATCACGGAAGTAGGCTTCGTCGTGTTCGGCAAAGATCTGCGGAATCGAACCATGGGCGGCGACGATGTGCGCGTCGGAATCGGCGAAATCGGTGCCCAGCGCCTTGGCCAGCGCCTTGCCCACAGTTGACTTGCCGCTGGCCATCGGCCCAATGAGGTAAATCATCTGCCGGTTAGACTCCGGTCGACCCTAGATTGGCGGGAATGCTGGCCAGGTAGCTTTGGATATTGCGCTTGGTTTCGGTGACCGAGTCTCCGCCGAACTTCTCCAGCAGCGACTGGGCCAGGACCAGCGCGACCATCGCCTCGGCGACAACGCCGGCGGCGGGCACCGCGCACACATCCGAACGCTGGTGGTGGGCGGTGGTTTCCTCGCCGGTGGCCGTGTCGATGGTGGCCAGGGCGCGCGGCACGGTGGCGATCGGTTTCATCGCCGCACGCACGCGCAGCACCTCGCCGATGCTCATGCCGCCCTCGATGCCGCCGGCTCGATTGGTTTCGCGCTTGATTCCGCCCGCGGTGGCCGGCACGATCGCGTCGTGGGCGGCCGAACCGCGTCGGGCGGCGGTGAGGAAGCCGTCGCCGACCTCAACACCCTTGATGGCCTGAATGCCCATCAGCGCGCCGGCCAGCCGGGAGTCCAGCCGGCGGTCCCAATGCACGTAGGAGCCGATGCCCGGAGGCAGGTTGTAGGCCAGCACCTCCACGACGCCGCCCAGGGTCTCCCCCGCCTTGTGCGCGTCATCGACCTCGGCGACCATGGCGGCCGAGGTTTCCCCGTGGAAGCAGCGCAATGGATCCGCGTCCAACGCCGCAACGTCCCCCAGGGTGGGCAGCGGTGCGTCGAGGGGCGCCGCGACGGCGCCGATGGCGGTGGTGTGCGAGACGAGTTCGATGCCCAGATCGGCCAGAAAGGCCTGGGCTACCGAGCCGAGGGCCACGCGGGCCGCGGTTTCGCGGGCGCTGGCGCGCTCGAGCACCGGACGGGCATCGTCGAAACCGTACTTCTGCATGCCGGTGAAGTCCGCGTGCCCCGGACGCGGGCGGGTCAGCGGCGCGTTGCGCGCCATCGAGGCCAGTTCGTCCAGGTCAACCGGGTCCGAGTTCATCACGCGTTCCCATTTGGGCCATTCGGTGTTCCCGATTTCGATGGCTACCGGTCCGCCCTGGGTCTTTCCGTGGCGCACGCCACCGAGGAAGGTGACCTGGTCCTTTTCAAACTTCATGCGCGCGCCTCGGCCGTAGCCCAGGCGCCGCCGAGCCAGTGCATCGCGCACCGCTTCGCTGTCCACCGAGACTCCGGCGGGTAGGCCTTCAAGAATTCCAACTAGTGCCGGGCCGTGTGATTCGCCCGCCGTCAACCAACGCAACATGGATTCTATTTTGCCATGACATGGCCTCATTAACCGCGTCGATGAAGCCCCAGTGAGCGATACATCGCATTTGTGACGTTTTCGCGGGTGTGCGTGTCGAAGTCTGCGGCGCTGAAATAACGGGCTTGCTCCACCGCCTGGTGCACCAGCATATGAAGCCCGGAGATCACCGTGCCGGCCCAGGACTCGGCCAGTTTGCTCGGCCACGGGTCATAGGCGACATCCAGCAGCAGCCCCTGGCCGCGGCCCAGATGCGGCACCCAGCTGTCGGCGGCGCGCGGCGGCAGCGTGCTGATCACCAGGTGGTCAGCGGCGATGCCGCCGGCACCCAGATCCTGCACCTGCACCAGCTGCACGCGCAGGCCCAGCTGGCCGGCCAGTGCGGTGGCCCGCTGCGCACGGGTGGCGTCGCGCACCACCAGCTTGAGTTCCTTGACGCCAAGTTCCGCGGCCGCTTCGATGGCCGCCAAGGCCGTATTGCCGGCGCCCAGCACGGTGCCCCTCGATGCTTGGCGCAGCCGCGCGTCGGCCAGCGCCAGCACGATCCCGTCCACGTCGGTATTCTGCCCATAGAGGGCGCCGTCGGGGCGCACCACGATGGTGTTCAGCGCGCCCAGGCGCGCCACGCGCGGTGAAACCTCATCCATCAGCGGAACGAAGACATCCTTCAACGGCATGGTCACCGAACATCCGGCCCACCCGCCGGCACGCATTTTGGCCGCCTGCTCCGGGGCCTGGGACGGGTCCAGCTCGATGGCCCGATAGTCGATGTCGGCGCCGAGCAGCTCATAGGCCGCTCGATGCAGCACCGGGGATTTGGAATGCTTGATGGGTTGGCCCAAGACGGCGGCGCGCATTACTTGCAGACCTCCGCATTCGCCGCGCACCAGGCGCGGAATTCGTTCTGGTTCACCTGGTGCTCGGCATAGTTCGAGGCGAATTTCGTCTCGCCGCTCTGCGTATTGACCGTCACCCAGTAGTAGAAGCCGTTATCCGCCGGGTTGACCGCCGCATCGATCGCGGAGGTTGCCGGGGAGCCGATCGGGGTCGGCGGCAGCCCGGTGTGCACATAGGTGTTGTACTGGTTGCCTGCGTCCCTTTTCTCGGTCGCGGTGAACTGCAAGGAGTACCGGTCAAGCCCGTAGATCACCGTGGAGTCGGTCTGCAGCAGGCCATGGGTCTCCACGTTGTTCGGGTTCAACCGGTTTTCGATGGCTCCGGCCACCGTGGCATAGTCCTTCGGGGTGGCTTCGGCCTGCAGAATCGAGGCGACCTTCAACGCCCGGTAGCCTTCGCCCAGGTCATTGACTCCGGCATCTTGCAAGGCGGTCTTGGTCGAATCCACCAATTCGGTGAGCACCTTCTCGGCGCTGGTATCCAGGGCAAAACGGTATTCGCCCGGGTGCAGCCAGCCTTCGAGGTTCTTCACCGACTCGGGCAGCCCGAACTTCTCGGGCTGGTTCGCCAGCTCGCCCAATTTCTTCTCGTCGAGCCCGGAGCCCTTGGCGATTTCGGCCAGCGAGGCCTGCAGCCGCAGATTCGCCTTCAACCCGATGTAGAAGACCTTGTCCGGACGATTATCGACCAGCACCTCGGTCGCGTCCGCGGCGGGCATCTGCAGCTTCAGCGGATAGGTTCCGGGGTGAATGACCACATTGTCCGCCTTCGAGTCCTCCAGCGCGTCCATGAACAGCTTGTCGCTGGCCACCACGTCGAGTTCCTCGAGCTTGCGCGAGATCAGCGCCGGACCCCAGCCGTCCTCCACGGTGAATTCGACCGCTTGGCCGCCCGGGCCCGGGTAGTCATCCGGGTTGAACTGCTTGACCAGCGAACGGATGAAATAGAAGGACCCGGCGACCACGACGGCGAAGATCAAGAAGGTTGCGAGCATCACCAGGTTGCGGCGGCGTTTGCTGCGCTTCTTGCGCGCCTTCGCCGCGCCGCTGGCGGGCACCGTGCCGAGCAAGGATTCGGGCGCCGGCTGCGGCTCGGCGTCTGCCATGGCCGGTTCCGGCTCGCGGTGCAGCTCGGCCGCGGCCGAATCTGCACCGCCGTAGAGCTGCTCACCGGTCAGTTCCGGGGTAGTTGGTGTTGCGAGGCCTTGCGGCTCGCCAGCTGCAAAACGCGCGTAAAGCTCGGAAAAGGTTTCACGCTGCCGTTCGCGGCGGGCTTCTTCTCGCATCAATTCTCCCTGTGGATTCTCGCGGCGCGCGGTTACTTCAGCACGATGCGGCTGGCTTGAACGCGCACACCATTACGTCGCATTTCAAGCACCTGTTGCAGGATTTCAATGGCGGCCGCCTGGTCAACGACCTGGCGATGGTCTTGCATGCGGCGCCCCGAGGCGTGCAACGAGCGGTGCGCGCTGACCGTGCTCAACCGTTCGTCAACCAAGAAAATCTCAACCTCGATGCTAGCCGCATTTGCCTCCTCGGCCAAGGCGATCGCGTAGTCACGAGCCATTTTCGTGGATTCCGTGGAATTCCCGGCCAGTGATTTCGGTTCCCCGATGAACACCTCGGAGACCTCACGGTCAACGATCATGCGCAAGAGCAGGCGGCGATCGGAGTTCTTCTTCGCATCGCGGCGCAGGGTCATCACCGGGGTCGCGAGGATTCCCGACGGATCGGAGACGGCGACGCCGACGCGGGCCAGGCCCACGTCGACGCCGAACGCTAGCTTAGCCATTGGCAAGGGCCGCCCGGATCGCCGCGAGCGCGTCGTCGATCTTCGATTCGTCCGCTCCGCCGCCTTGGGCCATATCGTCCTTGCCGCCGCCGCCGCCGCCGAGTACCCCGGTTGCGGTGCGCACCAGCGCGCCTGCCTTGAAGCCGTTGGCGCGCGCCTCGTCGTTGGTCACCGCGAGCACCAGCGGACGGGAGTTCGACACGCCGATCAGCACGATCACCGCGGCCTGCGCGCCGAGCTTGCCGCGCAGGTCAAGGGCCATGGTGCGCAGCGCGTCGGCCGAATCGATCTGTCCGGCGTTGTGCGCCAGCAGCCGGGTGTTCCCGATGCTCTGCACCTGCTCCAGCAGGCTGGCCGACTGGGCGAGCATCGCGGCGCTCTTGAGCTCCGCGATCTGCTTTTCGGCGGCCTTCAGCTTCGCCACCGTGTCGTTCACGCGCTCGGACACCTGGTTGGAGGGCACGCGGAACAGGCCCGACAGCTCGGAAACCAGCGCACGCTCGGCGGCTCCGTGGCGGAACGCCTCCATGCCCACCAGCGCTTCGACGCGGCGGTTGCCCGAACCCACCGATGCCTCGGAGAGCAGGGTCAGCTGCCCGATGCGGGAGGTGGACGGCACGTGGGTGCCACCGCACAGCTCGCGCGACCAGGCCCCGTTCATCTCCACCACGCGCACGGCGTTGCCGTACTTTTCGCCGAAGAGGCTCATCGCGCCCAGCTTCTGCGCCTCGGCCATGGCCATCTCGTTGGTGATCACCTGGTGGTTCGAGGCGATCGCCAGGTTCACCACCTCTTCGACCTCGGTGCGGGCCGCCGCGGAAAGCGCCTCGGCCCAGGAGAAGTCAAAGCGCAGGTATCCGGCCTTGTTGAAGGAACCGGCCTGGGTGGCGGTGTCCCCGAGCAGCTCGCGCAGGGCCGCGTGCACCAGGTGCGTGGCCGAGTGGGCCTGCTCCCCGGAGTGGCGGCGCGCCGCGTCCACCTCGGTGCGCACCAGCGCCTCGGCAGGCAGTTCACCCTCGCGCACGATCACCTTGTGCACGTTCAGCCCCTTGATCGGGGCCTGCACGTCGGTGACCTCCAGGACGAAGCCGTCGCCGGTGATCAGGCCGATGTCGCCGGCCTGGCCGCCGGCCTCGGCGTAGAACGGGGTCTCGTCGAGCACCAGCTCGATTTCCTGGCCCTGTTCGGCGAAGTTCACCACCTGGCCGCCGGAGACGATGCCGCGGATCTTCGATTCGCCCACCAGCGTGTCGTAGCCGGTGAACTCCACCTTGCCCGCCTCGGCGAGCTTGGTGAATACCGACAGGTCCGCGTGCCCGGCCTTCTTGGACTTCGCGTCCTTCTGCGCCCGGGTGCGCTGTTCGGTCATCAGTTCGCGGAAGCGCTTCTCGTCCACCGCCAGGCCCGCCTCGGCGGCGATCTCCAGGGTCAGGTCGATCGGGAAGCCGAAGGTGTCGTGCAGCGCGAAGGCGTCGTCGCCGGTCAGCTCGCGGCCCGCGGTTTTTGCCTGCTTCAGCGCGTCGTCCAGCCGGGTGGTGCCCGAGGCGATGGTGCGGCGGAAGGCGCGCTCCTCGGCGTAGGCGATGCGTCCGATGCGGGCGAAGTCTTCTTCGACGATCGGGTAGACGCCCTTCATCGCGTCACGCGAGACCGGCAGCAGCTCCGGGAGCACCTCGGAGTCCACGCCCATCAGGCGCATGGCGCGCACCGCGCGGCGGATCAGCCGGCGCAGCACGTAGCCGCGGCCCTCGTTGCCGGGGGTGACGCCATCGGAGATGAGCATCAGCGAGGAGCGGATGTGGTCCGCGATCATGCGCAGGCGCACGTCGTTGGCGTGGTTCGGATCTTCCGGGTCCTCGGTGGAGGTGTAGCTGACCGCGGACAGCTCGGCGGCCTTGTCGAGCACCGGCCGCAGCTGGTCGGTCTCGTACATGTTCTCCACGCCCTGCAGGATCATCGCCAGGCGTTCGAGTCCCAGGCCGGTGTCGATATTGCGCTTGGGCAGTTCGCCGGCGACGTCGAAGTCGGTTTTGGAACGCACCGCGGAGAGCCGGTACTGCATGAAGACCAGGTTCCAGATTTCGATGAAACGGGTTTCGTCGACCGCCGGTCCCCCGTCCAGGCCGTACTCGGCGCCGCGGTCGTAGTAGATCTCCGAGCAGGGACCGCCGGGGCCGGGCTGGCCGGTGTTCCAGTAGTTGTCTTCCTTGCCGGTGCCCACCACGCGTTCGCGCGGGATGCCGATCTGCTCTTCCCAGATGCGCCGGGCTTCCTCGTCCTTCTCCGCGCCGTCTTCGTAGACGGTGACCCAGAGGCGCTCGGGATCCAGGCCGTAGCCGCCGTCCGCGAGCGAACCGGTCAGCAGCTCCCAGGCGAAGTGGATCGCTTCCTTCTTGAAGTAATCGCCGAAGGAGAAGTTGCCGCACATCTGGAAGAACGTGCCGTGGCGTACGGTCTTGCCGACCTCTTCGATGTCTCCGGTGCGGATGCACTTCTGCACCGAGGTGGCGCGCGCGTACGGCGCCTCCTCCTGGGCGGTCAGGTAAGGGATGAATGGGACCATGCCGGCCACCGTGAACAACAGCGACGGGTCAGATGAGACCAGCGAGGCGCTGGGTACCGCTGTGTGCCCCTTCGCGACGAAGAAGTCGACCCAGCGGCGTGCAATTTCCTGCGTTTTCATCGTGTTACGGATGATCCCTTCACTTAGCGGTGTCCACGCCCAAGGCGGAACGTAATTCTACTTCGCGGGAGTTCATTCCTTCGCGGAATGCCCCCACTACCTCCGAGATGCGGTCGGCGTACTTGCCGACCTGACGGTTCAGGGCCGCCCCGGAGGATACTTCGGTGTATTTCTTGGTGGCGAGGACTCCGACGCCCACGCCGATAACAACCCACAAAAGCTTTTTCATTCTAGTCTCCCCTAACGGCTGCGGCGGCCCTTGCCGCTGGTGTTCGCATTGATCGCTGCCTGCACACCCGAGGTGAATGCGGCGATCTTGATCAGTGGCTTGCCCACGGTGGCTGCCACCAAGGAGGACAGCGCGGAGACGTTGGCGCTCGCATCGGAGACGTTCGAGGTGATCGCGTCGACCTTCTTGAGCTGGTCGTTGGTCGTGGCGACGGTATTGGCAACTTCGCCAATCAGCGGGGTCGTCCCGTCCGAGAGGTCCTTGATCGAGTTGCGAAGCTCATCAAACACCCTGCCCAACTTGATGATCGGCACCGCCAACAATGCCACCAGAATGGCAAAGACGCCGGCTGCGATGAGCCCTGCAATATCCGAACCCGACATGTGCTTCCTCTTCTGCTTTGGGTGTTTGCTGCCAGTCCAGCTTAGCGAACCGCGAGCTGATATAGGTAGTTAAGCCAATGGCCCGCAACCGAGTCGGTTGCGGGCCATTGAACACGCGCTAGATTTAGCGTGCGTAGTACTCGACCACGAGGTTCTCTTCGCAGGTCACTGGGATCTCTGCACGCTCAGGAGCGCGCAGGTAGGTAGCCTGCAAGGCTTCCAGCTTCACGTCCAGGTAGGCAGGAGCTGCTGGCAGCACCTGTGAGTGCTCACCTGCTGCTGCCATCTGGAATGGAACCATCTTCTCGCTGCGTTCGTGCACGTGGATCAGCTGACCCGGCTGCACCTTGAACGATGGGCGGTCCACGCGCTGGCCGTTAACCAGGATGTGGCGGTGCACAACCAGCTGACGGGCCTGCTGGATGGTGCGGGCGAAGCCTGCACGCAGCACCAGGGCATCCAGGCGGGACTCGAGCAGTGCCAACAGGTTGTCACCGGTCTGGCCGCCGAGGCGCTTGGCTTCCTTGAATGCGTTCAGCATCTGAACTTCGCGGATGCCGTACTGGGCACGCAAACGCTGCTTTTCGCGCAGACGAACCGCGTAATCGCTGTCCTGCTTCTTGCGGGCACGGCCATGCTGGCCGGGACCGTAGGGACGACGCTCCATGTACTTTTCAGCTTTTGGAGTCAGGGCAAGGCCGAGTGCGCGCGAGAGGCGCACGGTACGGCGGGCACGGGCGTTAGCCATATGTGTGTCCTTTTCGTTTTAGCGACGGGATCTACTGGCCTCCGGGACGGAGAGTGTTGGGGCGTCGCGGCCCTCGACCACTGCAACCTTGCCTCCCGAACGATGACTCGCGCGGGTGGCATGGCTTGCCAGCCAAGGATCAAGTCTACACGATGCACCCCGGCCAGCAGGTGAGCTGTAACGAAGCTCGCTAACGTTTCTTCTTGTCCTTGCGCCGAATGATCTCGCGCAGCCGCGCCAGCCGATCGCCCAGCGAGCGTTCGGTCCCGTTGGCGTTGGGGCGGTAGTAGTCGGTGCCGATCAGGTCATCGGGCAGGTACTGCTGGCTGGCGATCGAATGCGGGGCATCGTGGGAGTAGATGTAGCCCACCCCGTGGCCCAGCGCCTTGGCCCCCGGGTAGTGCGCGTCGCGCAGATGGTCCGGGACCAGCGCGCCCTTGCCGGCGGCCACGTCGGCCAGCGCCTCGTTGATCGCGTTGTAGGCGGCGTTGGACTTCGGCGCGGTGGCCAGGTGCACGGTGGCGTGCCCGAGCATGATCCGGGCCTCCGGCATCCCGGTCAGCGCCACCGACTGCGCGGCGGCCACCGCCAGCGGCAGGGCGGCGGGATCGGCCATGCCGATATCCTCCGAGGCGCTGATCATCAGCCGGCGGGCGATGAACCGCGGGTCCTCCCCGGCCGAAAGCATGCGCGCCAGATAGTGCAGGGCCGCATCCACATCCGAGCCGCGGATCGACTTGATGAACGCGGAGATGATGTCGTAGTGCTGGTCCCCGTCCTTGTCGTAGCGCTGCACCGCCTGGTCCATGGCCAGCTGCACATGCTCGTCGCCGATCTCGATCGGCGGCTGCCCCGCGGTTCCGGCGGCATTCCAGGCCACCGCGCCGGCGGCTTCCAGCACGGTGAGCGAACGGCGGGCATCGCCCTGGGCCAGGCGCACGATCGCGTCGCGCTGCTCGGCCGGCAGGATCACCTGCGCATCGAAGCCGCGCTCATCGTCAACCGCCCGCTCCAGCAGCGCGGCCACATCCGCGTCGGTCAGCGGGCGCAGGGTCAGCAGCAGCGAGCGCGAGAGCAGCGGCGAGATCACCGAGAAGGACGGGTTTTCGGTGGTGGCCGCGACGAGCACCACCACCCGGTTCTCCACCCCGGGCAGCAGCGCATCCTGCTGGGCCTTGTTGAAGCGGTGGATCTCGTCGAGGAACAGCACCGTGGTCATCCCGCGCAGGTCGCGGTCGTCCTTGGCCTGGTCGATCACCCGGCGCACATCCTTCACCCCGGCGGTGATCGCCGAGAGCTCGACGAACTTGCGGTCCGTGGCGCGGGCGATCACATGCGCGATGGTGGTCTTGCCGATGCCCGGCGGGCCGTAGAGAATCACGCTGGCCGGGCCGGCCAACCCGGTTTCCGGGTGCTCGGCGAGCTGGCGCAGCGGGGAACCGGGGCCCAGCAGGTGCTGCTGGCCGACCAGCTCATCGAGCGTCTTGGGGCGCATGCGCACCGCCAGCGGCGGGCGCGGGCGCTTGATCGAACCGTCGTCCAGGGCATCCAGCAAATCGTTCACTCCCCCAGCCTACCGATACTCTGGTAGCTGCGAAGAAAGGATCACATGCGCGCAGTATTACAACGAGCCAGCCGGGCCAGCGTCGAAGTCGAGGGTTCGATCGTCGGGCAGCTACCGGGCCCGGGGCTCGTGGTGCTTCTAGGCATCACGCACGAGGATGACGAGGCTACCGCCCGCAAGGTGGCGCAGAAGATCTACGGGCTGCGCATCTTGGAGGATGAGGCAAGCTGCGAATCGCTTGGCGCGCCGCTGCTGGTGGTCAGCCAATTCACGCTCTACGCCGCGGTGCGCAAGGGCCGGCGCCCCTCCTGGTCGGCGGCGGCGCCCGGCGCGCACAGCGAACCGCTCTACGAATACTTCGTGGACTACCTGCGCGACCTCGGCGCCAGCGTGGAGACCGGGGTGTTCGGCGCGATGATGGAGGTCAACCTCACAAATTCCGGCCCATTCACGGTAATCGTGGATTCCGCAGAGCTGGCCTAGCGGCCCGTGGCCCGGACCAGGTGCACGAGCCGGTCGAAGCTGGCGCGCTGCGCCTGCAGTTCGGAGCGGCCGGCGGCGGAGAGCTCGTAGACTTTTCGCCCCGGTCCGCCTTGGCCTTCCTCCCACCGTGTTCCGAGCAGTCCGGAAGCTTCCAGCTTGGCCAGTGCGGGATAGAGCGTCGCGCCCTTGATCGGCCCGAATCCGCGTTCCTGCAAGGATTTGGACAGCGCATAGCCATGGGCTTGACCGCCGGACAGCTCGGCAAGCAATAGCATCGGCAGCATCGCGCGCTGCCAGGAGCCGGGAAATTCGCTACTCATCGCGGCCTTCCTGCACCGCCTGGGCATGCGCCCGGCGTTCGGCAAGCTTGGCTTGGACGTAGTCCGCCCGATCGGCGCGGCGCAGCTGGTAGAGCGAGATGCCGATGAACACCATGAATGCTATCGCGATGAAAATCTTCCAACCGCTGATCCCTGGTTCCAGCAGCTCCGGAATGAGGCTCATGCCATAGACGCATGCGACGGCCAGCGGCAGCAGGCGACGGAGCAGCCAGCGCCGCTTGAGCGCACTTTCGGTATTCACCGCCAGCCCGATGGCAAAGGTGCTGGGTGACCCGAATTCCTCGAGCATGTCCACGCTGCTGCCTGCCGCACCGAGATCAGAACCATGCTGGCGTGCCGCAGCCAGTGCCTCCCGGGCTTCCTTCGCGTTCATTCCGTAGCGGCCACGCAGCAATCGCGCTACCTCGTCGAACCAGCCGCTCGGATCAAGGGCTGCCGCCGTGCTGGCTGAGGGTTTTTCCTCGGCCCTGGTGAAGGGCAGGAACCAGGAGCCGAGCGCTGCCGCCGCCCCAAGGAGCGGCGCCAGCCAATTTGGCACCGGCAGGTGGCCTTCGCCGCCAAGGACGGCGATCCCAATAGCCGCGGCGATGCTTGCCAGGCACCCGGAAATACCGATCAGCCAGGAAGCTTCGAAACGCCCCTTCAAGCGGTAGAACCACCAAAGGTGGGCCGAAGCGGCAATGCCAACCCCTCCGGCCAGGGCCGCCAGCTGCCAGTAGTGCCATGAATAATTCGCCCATCCGTCGCGGAAGCCAATCCATAGGCCGAAGCCCACGCAGATCAGCCCGGCCAGCATGCCAACGACGGCGAGCAGCGCGGTACCGGTCTGCACCGTGAGCTCTGCGTTGGCCCGCTGCTGGGGCGTAAGCGTTGCTTGGGCACGTTGCACGCCGTATTTCCACGGATCGCCAAACAGTTCGTCGGCACCGGTACCGCTATCGTGCACGGCAGCAAGCTGATTGCGCAGCTCGTTGCGGCATTGCTCGTTGGAGAGGTCGTTCCAAGCGATGGAAACCAGGAAAGTTTGGGCCCATGCGCGGTCTGCTTCTGGGTACTCTTCGATGATTCCGCTGGGAGATTCCGGGGACATTGGCTGCTCCGAACTGCCTTCAGATAACTAGGTCAAAATTCAACCTAGTTCAAAAATTATCCCGTGTCCAACGACACCGCAGCTGTTCGAAAACAAAAAAGGAGCAGGTTGAAACGAATAATCGTTTCAACCTGCTCCTTGCGGCTGTAGTCCGCGAAGCTGAACTATGAACCTACTTGGCGGCTTCGGCCACCGGGGCCTCGGCCTTCTTCTTCTCGGGCTTGAAATCGATGCCCGCTTCCTTGCGCTGCGCCGGGGTGATCGGCGCAGGAGCGGCAGTCAGCGGATCGAATCCGCCACCGGTCTTCGGGAAGGCGATGACGTCGCGGATCGACTCGGAACCGGTGAGCAGCTGCAGCACGCGGTCCCAGCCCAGGGCGATGCCGCCATGCGGCGGAGCGCCGAATTTGAAGCCCTCCAGCAGGAAGCCGAACTGGGTCTGCGCCTGCTCGTCGGACACGCCCATCAGCTTGAAGACACGTTCCTGCACGTCGCGCTGGTGGATACGGATCGAACCGCCACCGATTTCGTTGCCGTTGCAGACGATGTCGTAGGCGTAGGACAGGGCCGAGCCCGGATCCGTGTCGAAGGTGTCCATGAACTCTGGCTTCGGGCTGGTGAAGGCGTGGTGCACTGCGGTCCAGGCGCCGGCGCCCACCGCCACGTCGCCGGAAGCGACGGCCGCGGAGGCTGGCTCGAACATCGGCGCATCAACGATCCACACGAACGCCCAGTCGCCGTCCTTGATCAACCCGGTGCGGTGCCCGATCTCCACGCGCACCGCACCGAGCAATGCCCGGGATTCGGCCTTGTCGCCGGCGGAGAAGAAGATGCAGTCACCGGGCTTCGCGCCGGTGGCCTGCGCCAACCCGGCCTTCTCCTCATCGGAGAGGTTCTTCGCCACCGGGCCGGCCAGCTCGCCGTCTTCCTTCAGCAGCACGTAGGCAAGTCCCTTCGCGCCGCGCTGCTTGGCGAATTCCTGCCAGGCATCCAGGGTGCGGCGCGGCTGCGCGGCGCCACCTGGCATGACCACGGAGCCGACATAGGCGGACTGGAAGACCTTGAAGGAAGTGTTCGCGAAGTACTCGGTCATCTCGGTCAGTTCCAGGCCGAAGCGCAGATCCGGCTTGTCCGAACCGTAGCTGGACATCGCGTCGGCGTAGGTCATGCGGCGGATCGGGGTCGGGATCTCAACGTCGATCAACGACCAGATTTCCTTGACCAGCTTCTCGCCGAGCTCGATGATGTCATCTTCCTCGACGAAGGAAGCTTCGATATCCAGCTGGGTGAATTCCGGCTGGCGGTCCGCACGGAAGTCCTCATCGCGGTAGCAGCGCGCGATCTGGTAGTACTTCTCGAAGCCGCCGACCTGCAAGAGCTGCTTGAACAGCTGCGGGGACTGCGGCAGCGCGTACCAGGCGCCCGGGCTCAGTCGGGCGGGCACGACGAAGTCGCGGGCGCCTTCCGGAGTGGAACGGGTCAGCGTCGGGGTTTCGATCTCGACGAAGCCCTCGTCGTGCAGCAGGTTGCGCGCGGCACGGTTGACCTCGGAGCGCAGACGCAGGTTGCGGGCCGGGGTCGGCCGGCGCAAATCCAGGTAGCGGTGGCGCAGCCGCGCCTCCTCGCCGACCTCGACGTGCTCATCGATCTGGAAAGGCAGCGCCGCGGCGGTGTTCAGCACGATCACCTCATCGGCGATCACCTCGATCTCACCGGTTGGCAGGTTCGGGTTCTCGTTGCCTTCCGGGCGACGCTCAACGGTGCCCTTGATCTGCAGCACGAATTCATTGCGCAGCGGGTGGAAGTCCTCTTCGTCGCGCACCACAATCTGGGCGAAGCCGGAGGCGTCGCGCAAATCGAGGAACGCCACACCACCGTGGTCGCGTCGACGCGCGACCCAACCGGTGAGGGTGACCTGCTGTCCAATGTGCTCGGCGCGGAGTTCGCCCAGCTGATGAGTGCGTAGCACTACGATCCTTTCGGTCGGTTGAGACGTGAAATCTCTTCAGTTCTTCTCGATGACGAGTTTAGTGCACCGCAGCTAGTTGACGGTGTTGTGCAGATCTTCGGCCGGCGGCGTCCAGCTGGCGGCATCCGCGGCCAGCTGCTCGCCGGAGCGGATGTCCTTCACCTCGTGAGTGCCGTCCTCCTGGGTGAACCAGACGAACGGAATCCCGCGGCGGTCAGCGTACTTGATCTGCTTGCCGAACTTCTCGGCGCTCGAGGCCACCTCGCAGGCGATGCCGCGGGCACGCAGCGCGGAGGCGACGTCTTGGGCCTGGTGCCAGGAATCGGCGTTGGCCAAGGTGACATATACCACCGAGGGCACGGCGCGCGCGGCGCTGGCCAGCTCCTCGGCGAGGATGCGCGAGATCAGCCGGGTGACACCGATGGACAGGCCCACCCCCGGGTAGTTCTTCTTGCCCTTCGAGGCCAGCGATTCGTAGCGTCCGCCGGAGCAGATCGAACCGAGGGACTCGTGTCCGACGAGCACCGTCTCATAGACGGTGCCGGTGTAGTAATCCAGCCCGCGGGCGATGGACAGATCCGCCATCACCTTGCCCGGGGCACGCTTCGAGGCGGCGTCGATGACCTGGGCGAGCTCGTCGAGCCCGGTGTCCAGCAATTCGTGCTCCACGCCCAGGGCGCGCACCTGGGCGACGAAACCGGTGTCCAGGGTGCGGATCGCCGCGAGCGCCAGCGCGGCACGGGCCTGCTCTTCGCTGGCCCCGAGCTCGGTGACCAGGATCTTGGCGACGCCGTCTTCGCCGATCTTCTCCAGCTTGTCGATGGCGCGCAGCACCGCGTCCGGGTCTTCCAGGCCCAGCCCGCGGTAGAAGCCCTCGGCCAGCTTGCGGTTGTTCACGCGCAGCCGGAAGTCGCCGATGGGCAGGGCGGAGAGCGCATCCGCGATGGTCAGCGCGAGCTCCACGTCGTAGCTGAAGGGCAAGCTGCCCTCGCCGACGACGTCGATATCCGCCTGGGTGAATTCGCGGAAGCGCCCGTCCTGCGGGCGCTCGCCACGCCAGACCTTCTGCATCTGGTAGCGGCGGAACGGGAAGGCCAGGTGTCCGGCGTTTTCCACCACGTAGCGGGCGAAGGGCACGGTCAGATCGAAGTGCAGCGCCAGCGCGTTGGGGTCGTTCTTGTCCTCAGCTTCGGCGGCCAGCCGGGAGAGCCCGTAGACTTCCTTGTCGATTTCGCCCTTGCGCAGCAGCTGCCCGCGGGTTTCCACCGCGCGCGTTTCGATATTGGCGAAGCCATGGAGTTCGAAGGTGCGACGCAAGGTGTCCAGCACATGCTGTTCGACGGCCCGCTCGGCCGGAAGCCATTCGGGGAAACCTGATAGTGAGGCCTTGCGTGCCATGAAACTCCTTAGTACAAATTGGTTGCCCATCTATCCTACGACGCAACACATTGGATTACTGTGCACGTCGGCTTACTAAGAAACGGAGGTCACAGGTAGAGTTACCTCTAGCAAGCGAACAGTAAAGCGAAAGAGTTTCAGCGGTGACCACCAGTCAGAAATCCGACGACAGCCCGAACATCCCCTTGCCACAGGCCCATAAGCCAGTGGCGAAGCCGGTAGTGGCTCAGCCCGTCGACCACAGCACTCCCCTCGAAGAAGCGGCCAAATTTGCCCGTGTGACCGACGATGGGCACGTGTTTGTCATCATCGACGGCACCGAGCATCCGGTCGGGCAGTACCCGGACGCCAGCGAAGAAGAGGCCCTGGCCTACTTCGTGCGCAAGTACGATGACGTCGTCTCGCAGCTGATGCTGCTCGAACAGCGGGTCGCGGCCAAGGCGCCCAGCGGCGACATGCCCAAAACCCTCGACACCCTCGCAGCGACCGTGGCCGAACGCCACCTGGTCGGCGACATCCGCGCCATCGAGGCCCGCATCGAGTCCTTGCGCGGCGCGGTGAGCACCCTGTCCGCCGCACAGCGCCAGGCGAATGAGGCCGCTCGCGCCGAGCAGCTCAAGGTCCGCGAAGGACTGGTCGAGCAGGCGGAGGCACTGGCCGGGAAGCGTCCCGAGCAGATCCAGTGGAAGACCGCGTCCTCTGAGATGAACGAGCTGTTCGACACGTGGAAGGAAACCCAGCGTTCCTCCGTGCGGTTGCCACGTGCCACCGAAGATGCCCTGTGGAAGCGCTTCCGCGCCGCCCGCACCACCTTCGACCGGCACCGCCGCGCCTACTTCTCCCAGCTGGACGCGACCAACGCGCAGGCCAAAACGGTCAAGGAAGAGCTGATCGCGCGCGCCGAGGCGCTGGCGAGCTCCACCGACTGGGCGGGGACCGCCGCCGAGTACCGCAAGCTGATGGACGAGTGGAAGAAGTCCCGCCGCGCCTCGCGCAAGGACGACGACGCGCTCTGGGGCCGTTTCCGCGCGGCACAAGATGTGTTCTTCCAGGCCCGCGCCGCCGAAAACGCGAAGGTCGATGCCGAATACGCGCAGAACCTCGTGGTGAAGGAGGCCCTGCTCGAAGAGGCCCGCGCGCTGCTGCCGGTGAAGGATCTGACCATCACCAAGCAGAAGCTCGATGTCATCCGCGGCCGCTGGGAAGAGGCAGGCAAGGTTCCGCGCGCGGACCTGCAGCGTGTCGAATCGGCGCTGCGCCAGGTCGAAGAGGGTGTCAAGGGCGCCGAAGACGAGCAGTGGCGCCGTTCCAACCCGGAGACCAAGGCCCGCTCGAATTCGATGCTCACCCAGCTGCAGGAGACCATCGCGGCTCTCGAAGCGGATCTTGACGCGGCGAAGAAGCAGGGCAACGCCAAGCGGATCGCCAAGGCCCAGGAGGCCTTGGACGCCCGCCAGATGTGGTTGAACACCCTGGAAAAGTCGGCAGCCGACCTGGAGTAGAATCCACAGTTCGGCAGAACACCCCCTACGCGGCGGCGCTTGCTGGTTCAGTAGCTTCATGGAGAAAGTTACAAGACAGCGCGTCGCCGCGTTGCGTATCCCCGAAGACCTGTTCCTCGTCGGCGAACCCTTCACCCGCAATGAGCTCGGAGCCATGGAAACCCATGGGCTGCTGCGCGAATCCATTGGCGGGTGCTTTGTGGAGACCAGGTTCCGTTATGACTCGAGCGCCCGCGCCGGCATCGCCGCGTTCCTCGCCGGGCGCCAGCTGGGCAGAAACGACGTGTTCTGCCAGCAAACCGCGGCCTGGATCCACGGATTGCTGCCCCATGTGAATACGATCTGCATCTCTTCGAATGCCTACCATCGGCCCTACCGCCCCGGAAATTCGCTGAGCTTCGAATTTGTGCAGTTGCCGATCGAGGAGGCGGATCTGGTGAACCGCAAGCGGGTGAAGCTCACCGGATTGCTGCGCACCGTGTGCGATGTGGCCTGCTTCGACCCGTTGCCGATCGCGACGAGCGTGCTCAACCAGATCCAGCGGCTCCAGGATCCGTTCCTGAACCTGGCCGCCGTGGGCGAACGGCTCGCGGGACTCGATTCCGCTCCCCCGGTGGAACGCGCGCTGCGGCTGGTGCAGTCCTACCAGGCGCGCGCGGCATAAAGCGAACCCCGCCACCGCTGACCTCGGGTCGCGGTGGCGGGGTTCGGCTCAATGCTGCCTACCGGCGGCTGCCGGCGGTGGTGCGGTAGACGTCGTACACGCCATCGATGCGGCGGACCTGGTTGAGCACGTGGCTCAGGAACTTCGGATCGCCCATCTCGAAGGAGAAGCGCGAGATCGCCACGCGTTCGCGGCTGGTCTGCACGCTGGCCGAGAGGATGTTCAGGTGGCTTTCGGACAGGATCCGGGTGACATCTGACAGCAGCTGCTTGCGGTCCAGCGCCTCCACCTGGATTTCGACCACGAACACCCCGTGGTGCTTCTCCGCCCAGGCGACCGAGACCAGCCGGTCCGGCTGCTGGGACAGCTGAGCCAGGTTCAGGCAGTCGGTGCGGTGCACCGAGACGCCGGCACCTCGGGTGACGAAGCCTTCGATGTCATCCGGGGGCACCGGGGTGCAGCAGCGGGCCAGCTTGACCAGCACATCGCCCACGCCCTGGACGATGACGCCCGCGTCGTTGCCCGTGGTGGGCTTGGCGAGGCTCGGAGTGACCGTGGCTTCCTCGTCGACCTGTTCGCCCGCTGGCGGGCCGGTGAGCGCCACCAGATGCTCGATGACGTTCTGCGCACTGGTATGCCCGTCGCCCACGGACTGGTAAAGCGCCGAAATGTCCACGTGGTGCAGGTTCGTGGCCACCGTGGTCAGCAGCTCGTGGGTCATCAGCCGCTGCAGCGGCAGCTGATTGCGGCGCAGCTCCTTGGTGAGCAGCTCCTTGCCCTTTTCGATCGCTTCTTCGCGGCGCTCCTTGCTGAAGTAGGCGCGGATCTTCGCCTTGGCGCGCGGGGATTTGACGAAGTTCTGCCAGTCCTGTGAAGGACCGGCATCCTCGGCCTTGGAGGTGAAGACCTCCACCACGTCGCCCTGCTTCAATTCGGTGTGCAGCGGAACGAGCTTGCCATTGACCCGTGAGCCGATGGTGCGGTGGCCTACATCGGTGTGGATGGAGTAGGCGAAGTCGATCGGCGTGGCCCCGACCGGCAGCGACATGATGTCGCCCTTCGGGGTGAACACGTACACCTCGGCGGAGTTGATGGTGTAGCGCAACCCGTCGAGGAATTCCTCGGAGTCGGTGGTGTCTTCCTGCCACTCCATCAACGAGCGCAGCCATTCCATGTTCTTCTCCGCGGAGAGCATCGAATCGCCGCGTTCGCCGTGCTTGTACTGGAAGTGCGCGGCCACCCCGTTCTCGGCGTGCAGATGCATCTCGTGGGTGCGGATCTGGATCTCCACCGGCTTGCCTTCGGGACCCATCACCGTGGTGTGCAGCGACTGGTAGAGGTTCAGCTTCGGCAGCGCGATGTAGTCCTTGAACCGTCCGGGCAGCGGATTCCATTCGGCGTGCACCACGCCCAGCGCGCCGTAGCAGTCCTTCACCGAGTCGACGGTGATGCGCACGCCCATCAGGTCGTGGATGTCGTCGAAATCCTTGCCGCGCACGATCATCTTCTGGTAGATCGAGTAGTAGTGCTTCGGGCGCCCGGTCACCGCGGCGTGCACGTTCAGCTCGCCGAGTTTGCTGTTCAGCCGTTCGCGGAGGCTGGCCAGGTATTTTTCGCGTTCCGGGGTGCGGTCCCCCACCATGCGCACGATCTCCTGGTACACCTTGGGGTGTAAGGCGGCGAAGGAGAGGTCTTCCAGCTCCCATTTGACCGCGTTCATGCCCAACCGATGGGCCAGCGGCGCGAAGATCTCCAGGGTTTCCTTCGCCTTGCGGGAGCTGGACTCCGGGGACACGTAGCGCCAGGTGCGCGCGTTGTGCAGCCGGTCGGCGAGCTTGATCAGCAGCACGCGGATGTCGCGGGACATCGCGACCACCATTTTGCGGACGGTTTCGGCCGGGGCCGCGTCCCCGTAGGTGACCTTGTCGAGCTTGGTGACGCCGTCCACGAGCATCGCGATCTCTTCGGAGAATTCCTTGGTGACCGATTCCAGCGAATAGTCGGTGTCTTCCACGGTGTCGTGCAGCAGCGCGGCGGCGAGGATCGAACCGGTCATCCCCATTTCGGCGAGGATCGTCGCTACGGCCACCGGGTGGGTGATGTAGGGGTCCCCGCTCTTGCGCTTTTGCCCCTCGTGGTGCTTCTCGGCCACTTCGTAGGCGTGGATCAGCAGGTCCAGGTCCGCCTTGGGATGCTTGGACTTCACCGTGCGCAGCAGCGGCTCCAAGGTCGGCGAGGTGCTCGGTGTGCTTCCTCGGCCCGCAAAACGTACTAGGCGTGAGATCGAGCGCCGCTTCGAATTGTTCAGGTTCGGCGTGTTTGCCATGCCTCGCTCCTTCCCACCGTCGCCGGTCATAACGGTGCTAGGTGCCAAGCTCGTGAGGCCGGCTCCATGCATTGTTTTAGTTCATTCGTTATAGCACGTTCGCGCGGTGACAACTAATTACGCGAACTTTTCCGAGACGAGAAAGTGCCTCGGATCGGTGGATCCGAGGCACTAGTCGTTCAGCTTCTCCGCACGGAATCTGCGGTGGAAGCGACCGGATGCCTAGGCGTCGAGCGCTTCGAGCTTCTGGGTGTGCTTGCGCACGTCCTCGTCGCGGTGGCGCAGCCAGCTGTACAGCGGCGCCTGCACGAACAACGTGGACAGGTTGGAGATGATGATGCCGATGAACAGCGCCAAGGACAGGTCCTTGAGCGTACCGGCGCCCAACAGGTAGGAGCCGATGAACAGAATCGACGCGACCGGCAGCACCGCCACCACCGAGGTGTTGATCGAACGCACCAGCGTCTGGTTCACCGCGAGGTTCACCAGCTGCTGGAAGGTGCGCTTCTGCTGCTGTTCATAGTCCTTGGTGTTCTCGCGGACCTTGTCGAACACCACCACGGTGTCGTAGAGCGAATAGCTCAGAATCGTCAAGAAGCCGATGATCGCACTCGGGGTGATCTCAAAACCGGAGAGCGAATAGATTCCGGCGGTGATGATGATGACCACGAACAGGCCCCCGATGGCGGCGACCGACATCTTCCAGGTGCGGAAGTACGCGGCCATCAGCAACCCGACGAGCACCACGAAAGCCAGCAGGCCCAGCATCGCCTGGCGTGAGACGTCCTGTCCCCAGGTCGGGCCGATGAAGTTGCTGGTCACCTCGCTGGAGTCCACCCCATAGGTTTCGGCCAGCTCGCCGGCCACCGTGATGGTCTGGTCGTCGCTGAGCCGTTCGGTCTGCACGCGCATGGTGCCCGGGGCGATATTCGTGACGGTGGCTTCGGCGCCGGAGGCGGCGGTTTTCACCACGTCCTCGCCGAGGCTGATGTCGGTATTCTGCACTCCGGAAACCATGAATTCCGAGCCACCGCGGAAATCGATGCCCAGGTTGAAGCCGCCCTTGACCACCGGGACCAGGATCGAGGCGATCACCAGGATCGCTGCGATCAGGAACCACAGGCGGTGCTTCTGCGTGAACGGGTAGGACGTTTTCCCGGTGTAGAGCTGGTTGCCCCACTCTGCGAGCTTATTCATTGTTCTCCTCCCGGTTTGCTTCGGCGCGGCGGCGTTCGGCGATGGTCATGCGCTTGGCAGCCTCGCCGCTCGCCTTGGAGTTCTTCTTGCCCCGGTTCGTCTCAACGTTCTCGTTGAAGCGGCGGACCTGGCCCGCGCCGCGGTACAGCGGCACCACGCCGAGCAAGGATGGATCCAGCCCGGAGAGGCGGTGTCCATCGGCGAAGAACTTCGTGCGCGCCAGCAGCATCAGCGTCGGGTGGGTCAAACCGTAAACGACGACGAGGTCGATGATTGCGGTCAGGCCCAGGGTGAAGGCGAAGCCTCGCACGTTGCCCACCGCCACCACGTAGAGCACGACGGCGGCCAGCACGTTGACCGCCTTGGAGGCCAGGATGGTCTGCTTGGCGCGGGACCAGCCCACGTCCACGGCGCTGGCCAGCGAACGGCCATCGCGCAACTCATCACGCACGCGTTCGAAGTACACGATGAAGGAGTCCGCGATCAAGCCGATCGCGACGATCAGACCCGCCACACCGGCCAGCGACAGGCGATAATTCATCGCCCAGCCAAGCAGCACGATCGCCAGATAGGTGAGCACGCCGGAAACCAGCAGCGACAAGATCGTCACCAGGCCCAGTGCGCGGTATTGGAAGAGCGAGTAGATGAACACCAGGACCAGGCCGATGACGCCGGCGATGAGGCCGGCCTTGAGCTGGTCGCTACCGAGGGTGGCGGAAACCTGCTGCTCGGACTGGATCTCGAAGCTGATCGGCAGTGCGCCGTACTTCAGCTGCTGGGCCAGCGCCTGGGAGGATTCTTCGGTGAAGCCGCCGGAAATCTGCGGGCGGCCATCGGAGATCACCGCGTTGGTGGTCGGAGCGGAGATCACCGTTCCATCGAGCACGATCGCGAACTGGTTCTGCGAACCCTGCAAGGCAATCAGGCGCTGGGTGGTTTCCGCGAAGGTTTCGGCACCCTGCTTGTTGAACTCGATGACCACGACCCATTCGCCGGTGACCGCACCCTGCACGCCGCGCGCCAGATTGGCGTAGGCATCGGAAATCTGGTCACCCGGAATTTCCTGCGGGCCGAGGATGTACTTCACACCCTGGCGCGGGTCGCAGGAGATCGTGGGCTTAGTAGGATCCTGCTCGGTGGTTTCACGCTCCGCGAGCACCGTGGGGCAGTCATAGGCTTCGAACTCTTGGTAGATCTCTTTGCTGATCCAGTTGGTGTCCGAAGGGTTCTCCGGCTCGCCATTTGGTTCTGGCACGTCCGCCTCGGCGGTGCGCTGCTCCTCGGGCGTAGCCTCGAAGGAACCGGTGATCAACACCGGGCGGAATTCCATATTGGCCGAAGCCTGGATCAGCTCGCGGGTTTCGGCGTCCGGGGTACCGGGCATCGAAACGACGACGTTGCGCCCGGACTGGGTGGTGATTTCCGTTTCGGAGACACCCGAGCCGGCTACACGCTGGCGGATGATCTCCACCGCCTGGTCCAGCTGCTCCTGGCCGATGCTTTCATCCCCCTTGACCCGCGGGGCCAGGATCATCTGGGTGCCGCCTTCAAGGTCTAGCGCAAGCTTCGGGGCGGCGCTGGTCTGGCCCGTCGATACACCAGCAACTAGGACTCCGGTTGCGATGATGAAGACGACCAGTAACCACAGCAACGCCTTGCGTGCCTGTTTTACAGGTCCAATTGATGACATCTATTGTGCTTTCTTGAACTGGTGGCGTGATGGTTTACCACCGCGATGGTGCCTGCCTTAGGCGTTGCGGTCGTCCTTGCCTTCGCCGTTCAAACGACGCAGGCTTTCCTCTGGGGATTCGGCGACGGCAGGAGCCTGCTCGGCGTCTTCGGCCGGGGCGGCGGGCGCATCGGCGTCCAGGAAGGTGGAGATGGCCTGGCGGTGCAAGGTGAGCACGACGCCGTTGGCGACCTCGACGAGCACGCGATCCTGCTCATCGATGCTGATGATGGTGCCGAAGATCCCCGAGTTGGTCATCACCTTGGCGCCCGGAACCGACTTGGTCTTCAGGGCTTCCTGCTGCTTGGAGACCTTCTTGCGGCCGCGGATCATCATGATGATCAGCACTGCGAACAGCGCCACCATCAGGATTATGGATGGGTTGAAGCCGCCACCGGCTGCCTGGGCAAGGACGAGGGAATTCACGTGTAATACCTGCTAACGATTCGTTAAAAGAATTAAGACGCCCGGGCATGCCAAAATCGGGGCATGTGTCGGGCGTCTCCAGTCTAATGGCTGAAAGCAAATCGCCTAGCCATTTACGCGGGCAGAGTAGAGTTATTCACCTAATCCACATCGGTTTCATAGTTTTGGGCTCCGGCAAAAATCGCGTCCTTGGGCATCACTAGGCCCAGATGCTCCCACGCCGCGGGCATCGCGATACGGCCACGCGGGGTGCGCCCCATCAAGCCTTCGCGGACCAGGAAGGGCTCGGCGACGGTTTCCACCGTCTCGCTTTCTTCTCCGACGGCGATCGCCAAGGTGGATAGCCCCACCGGGCCGCCGCCGAACTTCTTGCACAGCGCTTCGAGCACCGAACGGTCCAGCCGGTCCAGCCCCCTCGGGTCGACCTCATACATTTCAAGGGCAGCGGCTGCGGCGCTGGCATCGATCTGCTCGAGCTTGTTGACCAGCGCCCAGTCGCGCACGCGGCGCAGCAGGCGGTTGGCAATACGCGGGGTGCCTCGCGAACGGCTAGCGATCTCGCTGAATGCGGAGGAGGTCACGCGCAGGTCGAGCATCATCGCCGAGCGGCGCAGCACCAGTTCCAATTCTTCGACCGCATAGAATTCCAGATGCCCGGTGAAGCCGAAGCGGTCACGCAACGGCCCGGGCAGCAGCCCGGCGCGCGTGGTCGCACCCACGAGGGTGAACGGTGGAATTTCCAGCGGGATCGCGGTGGCTCCGGCCCCCTTGCCGACAATGATGTCCACACGGAAATCTTCCATCGCCATGTAGAGCATCTCTTCGGCCGGACGGGACATGCGGTGGATTTCATCCAGGAAGAGCACCTCCCCCTCGGTGAGCGAGGAGAGGATCGCGGCGAGGTCGCCGGCGTGCTGGATGGCAGGGCCGGAGGAAATGCGCAGCGGGGCGTTCATTTCGGCGGCGATGATCATCGACAGCGTGGTCTTGCCCAGCCCCGGAGGTCCGGAGAGCAGCACGTGGTCGGCGGTTCGCTCGCGGATTTTTGCCGCTTCCAACACCAGCGAAAGCTGCTGGCGCACCCGCCCCTGGCCGACGAAGTCATCCAGGTTCCGCGGGCGCAGGGCGGCCTCGATCACCCGTTCTTCCGGTTCGCTTCCGGCGTTTGTCAGCTGCGTGGACTCATTCACGGGGTCATCCTATCGGGCGCGGGCGCCGGTGGACATGCTGCGCAGGGCCGCACGCAGTATTTCGGAGACGTTGCCGGTTTCGACAACCTCTGGATTCGCCTTGCCCAGCGCCGTGAGCGTGGACTGGGCATCCTTTTCGGTCCAGCCCAAGCCGGTGAGTGCCTCGATAACCTGCGGCTCCCACACCGAGGCGGTGCCCGGGCGGCCTGTTGCGGTATCCACTCCGGTAGGTACGAGTTTTCCGTTCAGCTCCAGCACGATGCGGCTGGCGCCCTTCGGTCCGATGCCGGAGACCTTGGTGAAGGCGGCGGTGTCCTTGGTGTTCGCCGCGATGCGGACCTCTTCGGGGGTGTGCACCGCCAGGATCGCCAATCCGGTGCGCGGGCCAATGCCCGAGATGCCGATGAGCACCTCGAAGACCTCGCGTTCATCGGGCGTGGCAAAACCGAAAAGGGTCATCGAGTCTTCGCGCACCACCATCGAGGTGTGCACGGTGGCCTCGCGGCCCAGGTGCAGGGTGGACAGCGTGGCGGGGGTGGCGTGCACGAGCATGCCGAAGCCGTTGACGTTGATAACCGCGGAATTCAGGGTTGCCGCCTGGACCGTGCCGGTCAGTGAGCTGATCATGCCACTCCTCAAAAATATGTTCGAACGATCCCAGCTTATCGAAGATACCTACGAATGGCGATTAGCGGCGGGTTGCCCGGCGCTTCGACGAGGCTTCGGCGGCGATCCACGCCTGCTGGGCGGCGGTGAGCTGGTTCGAACCGACCCGCCCGGCGGTGGCCGAGGCCGAGGCCGAGGCGTTGGACCCGACCGCCGCACCGCGCCACCCGTGGGCGATGGCCAGGGCCACCGCATCGGCGGCATCGGCGGGCTTGGGCGGCTCGTCGAGCCGGCAGATCTTTGCGACCATCTTGCCGATGGCAACCTTGGTGGCCTGGCCGCTGCCGGTGACCGCGGCCTTCACCTCGGTCGGAGTGTGCAGAGCCACGGGAATGCCGCGGCGAGCCGCGGCGAGAATCACGATGCCGGTCACCTGGGCGGTGCCTATCACCGTGGACACGTTCGCCGAAGCGAAGACGCGTTCCAAGGCGAGCACGTCGGGCTGGTGCAGTTCGAGCCAGGCGTCGATCGCCTCGGCGATGGCCAGCAGGCGCGCGTCCAGCGGAGTGCCCGTCGGGGTGCCGGCCACGGTGAAGCCAACCAGTTCAACCTGCCGATTGGCGGCGACGTCGACCGCGGCCAGCCCGCAACGGGTCAGGCCGGGGTCGACGCCTACGATGCGCAGGGCCAAGCCGGTGCTTAGTTCTCTTCGTCGAGGGCCGCGCGGACCTCGTCGGAGAGGTCGGCGTTGGTGTAGACGCTCTGCACGTCATCGAGTTCTTCCAGCGCGTCGTACAGGTGCAGGAACTTGCGCGCCCCTTCGACGTCCAGGTCCACCTTCATCGACGGGATGAATTCCATCTCGTCGGTTTCGTAGGCGATCTCGGCTTCGTCCAAAGCCGCGGCCACGGCACGCAGATCCGAGGGATCGCAGACGATGGCGAAGTTCTCCTCTTCGTCCAGGATCTCGTCGGCGCCGGCATCGAGCACCACCATCAGCAGGTCATCCTCGGTCAGCTCGCCCTTGGGCAGGCGGACGACGCCCTTGCGGGCGAACAGGTAGGAAACCGAGCCGGGGTCGGCCACGGAGCCGCCGTTGCGGTTGATGCCCACGCGGACCTCGGAGGCCGCACGGTTCTTGTTGTCGGTCAGGCACTCGATCAGCAGCGCCGAGCCCTGCGGGCCGCGTGCCTCATAGATGATCTCGGTGTAGTCGACGACCTCGCCGGTCAGCCCGGCGCCGCGCTTGACGGCACGGTCGATGTTGTTGATCGGGACCGAATTCTTCTTCGCCTTGCTGACCGCAAGTTCCAGGGCCGGGTTGCCGGCCATATCGGCGCCGCCGACACGAGCGGCGACTTCGATGCCCTTGATGTACTTAGCGAAGGCCTTGGCGCGCTTGGCGTCGATCGCGGCCTTCTTATGCTTAGTGGTTGCCCATTTGGAGTGGCCTGACATGCTTTAAGCGTCTCCTCGCGTGATATTAATGAAAAATTCGTGGATAGCGCGGCTACCGGTAACTTCCGGATGGAAGCTGGTGGCCAACAAATTCCCCTGGCGTACTGCAACGATTCTACCTTGTGCGCGGCTTTCGGGGGCCGGAACCGTGCTGAGCACCTGCACGTCGGGCCCGACTTCGAGGGCTTCGGGTGCGCGGATGAACACCGCCTCGAGGCTATGCCCGGCGAATTCCAGCGGGTATTCGAAGGAGTCGACCTGCCGGCCGAAGGCGTTGCGGCGCACCAGCATGTCGATCCCGCCCAGGGTCTGCTGCTGCAAGCCGATGCTTGAAACCGCCGGGTTGTCCAGCCGGTCCGCGAGCATGATCATGCCCGCGCAAGAGCCATAGGCCGGCATTCCGGCGGCCAGGCGCGCCTTGATCGGTTCGGCCAGCCCGTAGCTGCGCGTCAGCCGGTCGATCACCGAGGATTCACCGCCCGGGATGATCAGCGCATCGACCGCCGCCAGCTCCTCGACGGTACGCACCGCGCTGGCCTTGACCCCGAGCCCGGACAGGGCGTTGAGATGTTCGCGGAAGTCGCCTTGGAGCGCGAGCACGCCGATAACCGTCATGAATCTACCTTCGAATATTGCTGGGCTGAAGTGGCGCCGGAAATTCAGCGACGGATCAACGGTAGTGCCTGGTGGCACGTGACGCGGCGCATGTTTCCCGGTGTGTCGTGGACACGTTGGCCGCCGGCGGGCAATGTTGGTAGCTTGCTTTTGAGGTCCGGCGCGAAATCCGCTGGCCGTTAACGCACCCGATTCGCCAAGGAGATACCCGATGGACGACCGGTACCAAACCCTGGAACTGCCAGGCGGAGTGGATATGCCCGCGCTGGCCCTAGGCACCTGGCCGATGCGCGGGAACGAAGCGCGGGACGCCGTCGCCAGCGCCCTGCGCCTGGGCTACAGGCATGTAGACACCGCCGAAAACTATGAGAATGAAGAGGCGGTGGGCGCCGGGCTGCGCGCCAGCGGGCTGCCGCGCGATCAGGTGTTCTTGACCAGCAAATTCAACAAGCGCTGGCATTCGTTCTCCGGGGTGGGCCAGGCGTTCGAGAATTCCGCGCAGCGCCTGGGTGTGGACTACCTGGACCTGTTTCTGATCCACTGGCCGAACCCGGACCAGGGCACCTTCACCGACGCGCTGGCCGGGCTCATCGAATTGCGCGAACAGGGAAAGATCCGCGCGGCCGGCGTCTCGAACTTCAAGCCGGCGCATCTGCAGGCGGTACGCGAGGCCGGGCTGCTGCCGGCGGTGAACCAGATCATGATCGACCCCGAGCACCTGAACGCCGAGACGCTGGCTGCCAATGACGCGCACGGGGTGCGCACGGTGGCCTATACCCCGCTGGGCCGGATGGGTGCATTCCTGCAGGCCGAGGCGATTAGCGCCCCGGCGGCGCACTACGGGAAAACCCCGGCGCAGATCACCTTGCGCTGGCATGTGCAGTCCGGTCGCGGGGCCGCGCCGAAGTCGGCGGATCCGCGGCGGCAGGCGGAGAATCTGGACATCTTCGATTTCGAGCTGACGGATGCGCAAATGCGCGCGATTGATGCGCTGGATTCCGGGGACGGCCCGAAGATGGACTCGGACAGCTTCGGGCACTAGTCCCGCATCAAAAGGCGGTGGACTTCATTAAAAGACGGTCTTCGACTGCGGATTGCGACCCAGGGACTCCTGGATAAGCAGGGTTGGCCCATCGCCTTCAATCAGCGCAGTCCCAAGCCCAGGCGCCTGTACGCCTCGGCTCCGAAGCCGCTGGCCTGATGCGCTTTGAACACGTTGAAGGCCTGCTCCTGGTTTCCGACGAGCCGGGCAACCAGCCGGATCGCTTCGGCCAAGTCAATGCTCCCGGGCTCCTGGGCTTCGGCGAGAACAGGGAACGGCTCCAGCATCGATGGCTGGCTGACCTGCCGCGGTGCTTCTCCTAGCGCGCGACTCTGGATGGAGCCCAACACCAGAATCAAGGCGGCTCGTGTTTGCCCGGCGACTTGGTTATAGGCAAGCGCGGCCTCGAATGCCATATCTTCCCGGTACTGCACGCTGAGCGTGAGAGAAGTCAGCAGATCTCGCAGTTCCGAGATTTCTTCTTCCAATTTCGCGATGCGGTCTTCGGCCATGATTTGATCCTATAAGTTGAGGCTGCCAAAAAATTGCAAGAGTAACCGCAGTACGCCTCGGACAGCTGTTGCGATGACCTGGGCGCCTCCAAGGCCCACGGCCTTGGAGGCCACCGTAGATCTGGGCGCGGGGCAACTGGCTAGTCGACTTCCCATGGCACCAGTCCGTCGTCGAATGCATCAAAGGCGTTCACGGTTTGTGTGGTGCGCGCAAGCGAAGCCTTGGCGTCGGCGGCCGGCAGGCAGTCATCGGCGGTGGCGACCTGGCACCAGCGCACCGGGGACTCGCTCAATTGATGCGGGACCCAGGCCAGCTCACTGAGCCCCCAGTCCTCCTTCGGGTCGCGGGTGAAGGTGGCCTTGATGCTGATCCCCTCGCGGTTCAGGATCGTGGGGGTGGCATGCTTGGCCACCGAGTTGCCCAGGCCGTAGACGATCCACGTCCCGGCGTGCTTCTCGATGGGCAGCACCGAATGGGTGTGGTGCATGTAGATGAAGTCGAAGGCGCCGGATTCGGCCAGGGCGCGCCCGAGCCGGCGTTGCGCCTCGGTGGGTTTGCTGCTGTATTCGGCGCCGTCGTGGATCGCGGCGACAACGATTTCGGCCCCATCTTTGGCCGCTTGCTTGGCCCGCTGGATGAGTTTGGCCGCGCCCACCCCGGTATCCACTTGCCAGTCGGCGTCCGCGCGCATCCCGTTCAGCGAATAGGTGCTGGCGATGATCCCGAACTTCACCCCATCCACCGTCATGATCGGCGGCTCCGCGGCCTCCTTGGCGGTGCGGTAGGAGCCGGTGGCGAACAGGTCCTGTTGCTCCAGGGTGTCCAGGGTGCGGTTGACCCCGGCGGTGCCCTTGTCCACGGTGTGGTTGGTGGCGGTGGTGCAGCCGTCGTAGCCGAGCTTGGCCAGGTCCGTGACGATCTGCGCCGGGACGCTGAACATCGGGTAGCCGGAGTACGGCGCGGTGCCGATCGGCGTCTCCAGGTTGCACAAGGCTACGTCCGCGTCCTGCACATAGGGCTCCAGCCCGGCCAGCAGCGGAGCGAAATCATGGCCATCGCCCGTTTCCGCCTCGGCAAGCAGCTGCGGGTGCAGCAGCACATCCCCGGTGGCCATCAGCGAGAGCTCCTGCGGTTCGGGAGGAGGGCTGGGGGTGCTTGGGACGGGCGCTGGCTTGCTTTGCGGTGCGTTGGCCGTCGGCGTCGGCTCACCGGAGGTGTTCGCAGAACAGCTCGTGAGCAGGAGGAATGCGAGGAACACCGGGAGCGCGCGTTGCTTCATGGGCTCCAGCCTAGCGGCTGGGCGACCGTGTTAATGCAAGCTAAATCACGTGTCCTGTGGTTATCTGGCACTATGCCAAACCCGCTTCTGAACCCCAGCCAGCTGCCCTACCAGTGGCCAGATTTCGCGAATATCACTGCCGAAGATTACCTGCAGGCCGCCCATGCCGGTGCCGAGGAGCACCTTGGACAGATAGCGGCCATCGTGGCCGACTCTGCCCCGGCGAGCTTCGAGAACACCTTCCTCGCGCTGGAACGCAGCGGGCAGTTGCTGCGCCGCACGCTCATGGCCTATTTCAGCGTGCTTTCGGCGCACGGCACCGAAGAGCTGCGCGAGATCCAGTCCGAACTCAACGGCATCCTGACCGCACAGCGCGACGAGATCCAGCTGAACCCGGATCTCTATGCGCGGCTGCGCGGTGTAGACCTGGAAACACTGCAGGGCGAAGATGCCCGGCTGGCCGGAGAGACGCTCAAATCTTTCGAGCTTGCTGGCGCCCGATTGGACGCGCAAGCCAAGGAAGAGCTCAAGTCGCTGAATGCGCGGCTTTCCCAACTGTCCACCGAGTTCTCCAGCAAGGCGCTGGAAAACCAGAACGCCCACGCGGTCTACTTTGCCGATGCCCAAGAGCTTGAAGGCCTGGAACCGGCCCAGCTGGACTCCGCCCGCGCCGCGGCCGCAGCCGCCGGGCACGAGTCCGGATGCCTCTTGCCGCTGGTTTCCCCCACCGGGCAGCCAGTGCTGGCATCCTTGGCTCGGTCGGAGTCCCGGCGCAAGGTATTCGAAGCGTCGCTCAGCCGCGGCTTGAGCGAAAATTCAACGCTGCCACTGGCCGCGGAGATGGCCGCGCTGCGGGCCGATCGGGCGGCACTGCTTGGCTATGCCAACCATGCCGAAACCGTGCTGGCCGACGCGACGGCACCCTCCACGCAGGCGGTGGCCACGCGCCTGAAGGAGCTGACCCTGGCCGCGGTGCGGAACGCGGATGCAGAAGCGGAAACGCTGCGCGAATTGGCCGGCGGTCAGCTGAACGCCTGGGACTGGTCCTACTATTCCAATCAGGTGTTGCGCGAGCGCTATGCGGTGGATTCGGCGGCCCTGCGCCCCTACTTCGAGCTGGACTCGGTGCTGCACCAGGGCGTGTTCGCCACCGCCGGAAAACTCTATGGGCTCAGCTTCAGCGAACGCTTCGATTTGCCGACCTACCATCCGCAGGTGCGGGTGTGGGAGGTATTCGATGCCGACGGGAGCCCGCTGGGCCTGTACAGCGGAGACTTCTTGGCACGCGAAACGAAGAAGGGCGGGGCCTGGATGACCTCGATCCGCGACGCCGCCGCGGATCTTCACGAACGCCCTATCGTCACCAATACGCTCAATATCCCGGCCCCGGGGCCCGGGCAGCCGATCCTGCTGACCCTGGATGAGACCAATACGCTCTTCCACGAGTTCGGCCATGCCCTGCACGGTCTGCTTTCCGACGGGAAGTATGCGACGCTCTCGGGGACCTCGGTGCCGCGGGACTTCGTCGAATTCCCCTCGCAGGTCAACGAGATGTGGGTGCTGCATCCCGAGGTAGTCGGCGGCTATGCGCGGCACCATGAGAGCGGCGAGGCGCTGGCGGATGAGCTGATTGAGAAGATCCGCGCGGCCGAGCTGTGGGGCCAGGGGTTCGCGACCACCGAATACCTGGCGGCCAGCGTGCTCGACTGGGCCTGGCATACCTTGGAGCCCGGCACGCGCATCACCGACCCGGAAGAATTCGAGCGTGAGACATTAACCAACTTCGGGTTCACCCCAGAACTGATCCCGCCACGCTATCGGACCGCGTATTTCCAGCATATATTCGCCAACGGCTACTCGGCCGGGTACTACTCCTACATCTGGTCCGAAGTACTGGATGCCGACACTGTGCAGTGGTTCGAGGAAAACGGGGGCTTAATGCGCGAAAATGGAATGCGGTTCCGTGAGGAATTGCTCGCGCGTGGAAATACGCGCGATCCACTTGAGTCTTACGAAATGTTCCGCGGCCGCAGCGCACGGGTCGAACCGCTGTTGCGCCGTCGAGGATTGGTGAACGCAGAATAATGACGACAATTGCCTCCGCGCAGGAAGCTCTCAGCCATTGGCAGCAGGCCCTCGCGGTAGCCACCGGCGGCAAGATCTTTACCACCCACGGCTGTTCTTGGGCCTGGCAGCCGGTGCGCAAGCGCCTGGTGCTGCTCTTCCCCGAGCAGGCCGAGCCCGCGGGCCTGCGTCCGGCGCTGGCCGAGGGAATGCGGCTGGGTGCCCAACGGGTGGAGGCCTGGGTGAACTCCGGGTCCGATGCCAAGGGGCTGAAGGAAGCCGGCTTCACCGACAGCGCGCAGATCGCTTGGCATGCCGGACGGCTGGCGATCCCGATGAATCGCTGGGAGGGAAAAATCCGTTTGGGCAACAACGTTCCCGAGGCCACCGGCCCGGATGCCGCCGAGCTGAAGGTGACGAATCTGTGGCGCGAGACCTCCACACAGCTCTCCAGCGGCCACCCGGCGCTGCGCCGCGTGGAGCACGCGGTGGCGCGCACCGAGGAGGGGGATATCGTCGGACGCGGATTCGTGCAGCAGGGTCTGGGCGGGCAGCTGATGGTGCATTCCCTGGCGGTGGGCACCGGCTATCGGCGCCAGGGCGTGGGGACCGCGCTCTTGCACGGGCTGTCGCGTTCGCTGATCAACCCGCTGGATCCGCCCGATGAGGAAAAAACCCAGGAGCTGCTGGCCGCGTGCACCCCGGGCAGTGCCGAATTCTTCAGCTCCAATGGGTTGCGTCTGCTCGGCCGCGGAAGGCATATGATTCTGCGTTCCTGGAACTAGATTGCGGCTTGCGGCTGTGGCGGGACACCGGTTTTCACCGGGTCCCGCCACAGCCGTTTAACTCCTGTTTGCCCTAGGCCAGGGTTTTGACCCGGTAGACCAGCCGGGCAAAGGGGCCAGCCTGGCGCGCCTCGGCCAGCTCCAGCCGCTCGCTGCCGATGCTGCGCGGCAGCAGGGCCGCTCCCCCGGCCACCGTCGCCGGAGCAATGGTCAGCGCGAGTCGATCGAGCGCATCGATATCGAGGAACTGGCCGAGCAGTTCCCCTCCGCCGAGCACCCAGATATCAGCTTCGCCCGCCGCGCGGCGGAGCTCCGGCAGCTGCTCGGAGGCCGAGCCGCTGACTAGTTTCACGTTCGCCCCCTCGGGGATCGGCAGCTGCCGATGGGTGAAGACGTAGGTGGGCTTGTCCCCGTAGAGCTTTTGCCACTTGGCCGGTTCGGCCAGCAGATTTTCGTGTTCCAGCACCCATAGGTAGGTGTTGGCGCCCTCCACGTGCACGCCCACGTTCTGCGGCAGCAGTCCCGGATCGGGTTCGCCGGCACCGGGCACGTCGAAGAGCCATTGCAGGCTGTGGTTCTCATCGGCCAAGAAGCCATTCAGGGTGACGGCCGCGTCGAAAATGATCTGTGTCATGGGCTCAGTCTGCCATTTTTCGGAGCTACTGCAAGCTCGGCACCGGCGCCTGCACGGAACTCTTCGCGAAGGCCGAAAACCCTCGGCGGTTGCCGGCTGTCGACTGGCAAGAACTGATCGTCGTTCGCATTGGCAACGGCGCATTCGCCTCCAGAAGAGGCAGGTGCTCAAGCTCATTGCGCTAGACTTCTAGTCATCATGATCAGCCCGTTGCCGCAAGGCGCGGGCTGATTTTCTTTGTTGGCAGGCCCATGGCGGTGTACATGAAGCCGTGGCTATCCGTCGAGGAACAGATTGATCGACTCATTGGGCACTACGGGAATCCGCAGAACGCACCGGGCCAGCGCAACGTCGGGTTAGTCCTCGCGCTCGACCACTCGCGTGACGAAAATGCCTTGGCGGTTGAACTATGGGCTCAAGGACGAGCTCGGCATGATCTCCCGCGGGGAGACGTCGCACGAGCGGTGGCAACATAAGCGGACAGCGAAGGGCGCGGCCCGCATCTGGTTCTATGTCCACGAGCGCACGGTCTTCCTGGAACAGGTTGACACGAGCCACCCGAATGAAACGAAGTAGCCCCTTTTTTCGAATGAACTACGTGGACTCGCCACTGTGCGGGCGGGTCGTGCCAAGCTGTGCCCGCCTCCAGTGCAGATTCATATTGCGTCTCGTGCTCGTCGGAAGTTCACCATCTGCCAACCGCAATTATCCGTTGATCGACGCATCTCCCTGCAGCGACGGGCATAACGAACCGGGGCCACGCCACCAATTACAGGCAGCGTGACCCCGGAGAGTGTCAGTTGGCAGCTATTACCAGCCGCGCTCGGAGAGGCGGTGCGGCTCTGGCAGCTCGTTGACGTTGATGCCGACCATCGCTTCGCCCAGACCGCGGGAGATCTTGGCCAGCTCATCCGGGTTGTCGTAGAAGGTGGTGGCCTTCACGACGGCAGCGGCGCGCTGCTCCGGGTTGCCTGACTTGAAGATGCCCGAGCCGACGAATACGCCGTCGGCGCCCAGCTGCATCATCATCGCAGCGTCGGCCGGGGTGGCGATGCCACCGGCGGTGAACAGCACCACGGGAAGCTTGCCGGTGTGCGCGATTTCCTTGACCAATTCGTACGGGGCCTGCAGTTCCTTGGCCGCCACGTAGAGCTCGTCCTCGGGCAGGGCCGCCAGCTTGGCGATTTCGGCGCGGATCTTGCGCATGTGCCCGGTGGCGTTCGAAACGTCGCCGGTGCCTGCTTCGCCCTTGGAACGGATCATTGCCGCACCCTCGTTGATGCGGCGCAGGGCCTCGCCCAAGTTGGTGGCGCCGCAGACGAACGGCACGGTGAATGGCCACTTGTCGATGTGGTGCTCGAAGTCCGCCGGGGAAAGGACCTCGGACTCATCGATGTAGTCCACGCCGAGGGACTGCAGGATCTGCGCCTCGACGAAGTGGCCGATGCGGGCCTTGGCCATCACCGGGATGGAGACCTCGGCGATGATCGAGTCGATCATGTCCGGGTCGCTCATCCGCGAGACGCCGCCCTGGGCGCGAATGTCGGCAGGAACGCGTTCAAGTGCCATCACTGCCACCGCACCGGCATCTTCGGCGATGCGTGCTTGTTCCGGGGTGACAACGTCCATGATGACGCCGCCCTTAAGCATTTCGGCCATGCCGCGCTTGACGCGCTGGGAGCCGACGACGGTATCGCGACGCTGATCTGCTGATGACATTTTCGGGAAATTCCTTTCGAACACGTGATTGCACAATGGTGCTATGCCAGTAATCGTAGGAGCGCTTTGCTTTATTACCTCCCGTGTTGCGTCACAAACGACTACAGGTAGATTCATCCCCTAATTATCGGTTAGTGCGTAACATTGAGATTCCACGTTTAAGCACTAGTCAACACGTTTTTTGAATGGGACTTTAGGCTCGGCGTCCAGGGCGTCCGCAACCCGGTATTTTTCCGGCTGTCCGCTCCCTTCAGGATTTGCCCGCTCCAGGCGCGCCACCTCAGCGGAGATATGTCGCAGCAGCGGCGCATCGTTGCCAATATCCGCTGCCACCGAACGCAGTTGCCCTGCGTAGGCCAGAAGGCGCGAGGTGTAGCGCTTGGTGAAAGAGGGATCCGGATCGCTGGCGCGGCGATGGGTCGATTCGAAGTTTTCGGCCAGCTCCTCGACGGCTGGCTCCACTGAGTCCAGTACCTGCAGCAGTGCGCGATCCGCCGCCTGCGGGATCGCGCACAGACCCAGCTGGTAGAAGTGCCGGGTGCGCACCGCGGCCGCTAGGCGCTCCAGCGGGCTGAGTGTTTCCAGCCAGCCGCGCAGGAACTTGTCGCACGCCTCGTCGTAGTCAAATTGCAGCTCTTCGAGCAACTCGATCAGGGTGCCGATGGAATACCGCGCGGCGCCTTGGACCGCGAAACGCATTTCATGCTCTGTCCCGCCGATGATCCAGGCACGCAGCTCCTCAAGGGTTCCGGTCGGTGTCATGGCGCGCACCCGGGCGGGAAGTCGCCACGATGCTTGGCGGATCCGGCGTTATCGCCCCAGGACAGGGCCGCGAGGTTTGCCACTTCGTGCTTGACCATTCTTGGCCCGCAGGACGCCTCCGGCATTTCGCGTGGCTCTGCGGCACTTGGCAGCGGCTGGGACGCAGCGCCGGCACTAGGGTTCATGGATTGCCTCCGGCGCTGCGGGTGGATCTTGAGCGGACAGCCTCAGTCTAGCTACGTAGCTGCGGATTTGATCCAGCAAATCACCAGATAAGGCGGGGCAGAACGGCATTAAAAGACTCGGGGCGGCAAGAACGATTCAACGTTCTTGCCGCCCCGGCTCAAGCAGTGGCGAATCCTAGGCTGGATTTTCACTTTCCCATGCGCCGGCAATGGCCTCGCGGACCTCGGAGAGGGTCTGCGGGATGGCCTTGGTCTGCGCGATGATCGGGAAGAAATTTCCGTCCCCGCTCCAGCGCGGCACGATGTGCTGGTGCAGGTGCGCGGCGATCCCCGCGCCTCCGGCTTCGCCCTGGTTCATGCCCAGGTTGAAGCCGGCTGGGTTGGAGACCTGGCGCAGCACGCGCATCGACTGCTGGGCCAGGGCCGCCATCTCCGCGGTCTCCGCCAGCGTGATGTCCGTATAGTTCGGCACGTGGCGGTAGGGGCAGACCAGCAGGTGCCCCGGGTTGTACGGGAACAGGTTCAGGATCACGTAGCAGGTTTTCCCGCGGTGCACGATCAGCGCTTCTTCATCGGTGCGCTTCGGACCGGCGCAGAACGGGCAGCTGGCCTCGTCCTTGACCTGGTCCTGCCCGCCCTTGATGTAGGCCATGCGGTAGGGAGTCCACAGGCGCTGGAACGAATCCGGCACGCCGGCGAGTTCAAAATCGTCGGTGACGGACCGATCTGCGTGGTGTTGCATACCCATGGACTCCCTTGCCCGTACTAGTTGCTGTTGTCGCGGCTCTTGATGGCCTCGACGATGCGGGCTACCGCGTCATCGACCGGAACCTGATTCTCCTGGCTGCCATCGCGGAAGCGGAAGGAGACCGCATTCGCGTCGGCATCCTCTCCACCGGCGATGAGCACAAACGGGATCTTGTCCTTGGAAGCGTTGCGGATCTTCTTCGGGAAGCGATCCGAGGAGTCATCAAGCTCCACGCGCACGCCCTGGGCCTTCAGCTTCGCAACAACCTCGCCGAGGTAGTCGTTGAATGCCTCGGCCACCGGAATGGCACGAACCTGGACCGGGGAGAGCCAGGCCGGGAAGGCACCGGCGTAGTGCTCGGTGAGCACACCCAGGAAGCGTTCGATGGAACCGAACTTCGCCGCGTGGATCATCACCGGCTCCTGACGGGAACCGTCGGCCGCCTGGTACTCCAGGCCGAAGCGGGCCGGCTGGTTGAAGTCGTACTGCACGGTGCCCATCTGCCAGGTGCGGCCGATGGCGTCCTTGGCCTGCACCGAGATCTTCGGGCCGTAGAAGGCCGCGCCGCCCGGATCGGCGACGAGCTCGACGCCGGATTCGGTGGCCACGCGCTCTAGCACCTCGGTGGCTTCCTCCCACTGCTCTGCGGTGCCGATGAACTTATCGGATTCCGGATCGCGGGTGGATAGCTCTAGGTAGAAGTCGTCCATACCGAAGTCGCGCAGCAGCGAGAGCATGAAGTTCAGCAGGTGCTCAACCTCGGCCGGTGCCTGCTCCTTGGTGACATAGGAGTGGCTGTCATCCTGGGAGAAGCCGCGCACACGGGTCAGTCCGTGGACCACGCCGGACTTCTCGTAGCGGTACACATGCCCGAATTCGAAGAGGCGCAGCGGCAGCTCGCGGTAGGAGCGGCCACGGCCACGGAAGATCAGGTTGTGCATCGGGCAGTTCATTGCCTTCAGCCGGTATTCCTGGCCCTGCTTGGTGATGTTGCCGTCCTCGTCGCGCTCCTCATCGATGTGCAGCGCCGGGAACATGGTGTCCGCGTAGTACGGCAGGTGCCCGGAGGTGTGGAAGAGCCCATCCTTGGAAATGTGCGGGGTGCCCACGTACTGGAAGCCCTCTTCGACGTGGCGATCGCGCACGTAGTCTTCCATCTCGCGCTTGATGATGCCGCCCTTGGGATGGAACACCGGCAGACCCGAACCCAGCTCGTCCGGGAAGGAAAACAGGTCAAGTTCCGCGCCGAGCTTGCGGTGGTCGCGGCGTTCGGCCTCGGCCAGGCGCTCCTGGTAGGCCTTGAGGTCTTCCTTGGTTGGCCAGGCGGTGCCGTAGATGCGCTGCAGCTGCTTGTTCTTCTCGCTGCCCAGCCAGTAGGCGGCGGCCGAACGGGTCAGCGCGAAGGCGTTCTTGATCAGCTTGGTGTTCGGCAGGTGCGGGCCGCGGCACAGGTCCTTCCAGACGGTCTCCCCGCTCTTGCGGTCGACATTGTCATAGATGGTGGTTTCGCCGGCGCCGACCTCGACGTTGACGCCCTCACCGGAGGTATCATCGGAGTCCGCCTTGGCCAGCAGCTCGCACTTGTAGGGCTCGTCGGCCATTTCGGCCTTGGCCTCATCCGGGGTGACCTCGCGGCGGGCGAAGAGCTGGTTCTGGTTGATGATCTTCTGCATCATCTTTTCCAGCTGCTTCAAATCTTCTGGGGTGAACGGCTCTTCGACATCGAAGTCGAAGTAGAAGCCGTCGGTGATGTAGGGGCCGATGCCGAGCTTGGAGTCCGGGCGCAGCTGCTGCACGGCCTGGGCCATGACGTGAGCGGTCGAGTGGCGCAGCACCTCCAACCCTTCCGGATCGCTGATGGTGACACGGGTGACGGTGGTGCCTGCTTCAAGCTCGCGGGCCAGGTCGCGCAATACGCCGTCGACGTGCATGACAACCACGTCTTTATCCTTGGCGTAGAACTGCAAACCGGTTGTTCCCGCGTCCACCTGGACCTGCTCGCCATCGATGGTGAGAGTGCGCTGCTCGCTCATGAGATCGGGTTCTGCCTTTCAATCTGTGATGGCTTCATAGCTTGTGGCATACCTTGGCCACAGCCAGCCATCATCCAGTTTAGTTCAGGTCGCCGACATAGCGTGCTTTCACTACAGGTTTTACGGCGTTTGATCCTCGCCATATGACTCATTCAACAAGGACTCCTCGGTGAACAGGCTCATGACATGCCACACCTGGCGTGATTCCACCGGCTGGGAGCTGGCGATCTTGCCGCTCTTCAAATCCTCGCGGAAGGCCGGGACCACCTCTTCCATCCGGTGGATGAGCTCTTGCATTTCATCCTGGGTGAGCATGAGATTGCTCGTTTGCATCTGCGCCTTGACCGGCCCGGGTCCCTGCCCCCGATAGTGCTGTTCGGCATGGCGCAAGGCAGCCTGGAGGCGCCGCTGCTCATCGTGGATGACCTGCCCCAGATATGCATCCATGGCGGTTCCGGTTTGATCTTCCGGCCGCTCCCCTACCTCGCCGGTGGTGTACCCGCGCGCCGCGGGCTTCCACACGCGATCCCGCTTGTCGCGAGCCAGCTCGGGGACTTCGACGATCATCTCGGCTTTGGCCAGCTCGCGCAGGTGGAAGCTGACCTTATTTGCCGGAATCCCCAGGGTGAGCGCCAGATCTGCCGCACGAGCAGTTTCCATGGCAGAAAGCGTGTCGAGAATCTGCCGCCGCAGGGGGTTGGCGATGGCTTTGAGCATGGGTGTAGTGAATGTGACCGGCGGCTCGTTGTGGCTCATGAGCACAGCATAGCAATTCCCCAATTTAAATTGCGCAAGTTCTATTGCGCAATATTATTTGCGGACTTATGGTTGATTCATGACGCTCACCCCAGCTCCGGATCTACCCGCCGTTGCACCCGAGGCCACTCGGCTTCCCCGGCTTTCCTCCCAACCTGCCTACCGGCGCTGGTGGGCCGCGGACACCTCGGCCCTGCTGGCCGGCGGCATCTACCAATTCGCCCTCCCCCTGCTGCTGCTCGCGGCCACCGGCTCCCCCGCCCAAGCCGGCGCATTGGCGGCGCTGGGGCTGCTCGCCCGCACGAGCCTGACCATGGCCGGCGGAGCGATGGCGGACCGGGCCGAGCGGACGCGGATGATCGTGCTCGGCGGATTGACCGGCGCGGCGCTCTCCGGGGCGTTAGCGGTGGCGGCCTGGACCGGAACTCTCGGAGCATCGCTCCTCTGCGTGGCTCATGTGCTGATGGAGCTGCGCTCGGGATACTTCTCGAGCGCCAGCAACGCCGCGTTGAAGGATGCGGTGCACCCCGGGCAATTAGGCCGCGCAATGGCGGCAAACCAGGGCCGCGATGCGACGCTGGCCCTGGCCTCGGCGCCGCTGGCCGGGATGCTCCTGAGCTTCGGCGCGGGCCTCACCTTGCTTCTGGTCAGCGTCCTGCAGCTCATCTCGGCGGTGGCCGGGCGGATGCTCGCCGCCCCGCTGCGCAGCGCCCGCAGCAGGCCCGGTGCCTCGAAGCAGCCCGCCGAGCGCATCGCCGGCGGAGTGCTGCCGGGGATGCGCTGGTGCTTCGCCCGGCCCCAGCTGCGGACCCTGCTCTTATTGATCGTCGTGGTCAACCTGGGCACCAACGGCGTTGCCACCACGCTGATTTATGGCTTGCAGCAGCGCGGCGAGGCTCCGTGGGTGATTGGGCTGGTCGCCACGTGCATGGGCGTGGGCATGCTGCTCGGCTCGCTGCTAGCCACCGGGCTGATCGACCGTTTCCGCACCGGCCCCTTGACCTGCTTCTGCCTCACAACGCTGGGGCTGGGCAGCCTGCTCCTGGGGTTCGGCTCCAGCCTGTGGTGGATGGGAGCGATGCTGGCGCTGTCCTTCCTCAGCGTGCCGGCGCTGAATGCCGGATCCGGAGGGTACTTCATGGCGGTGATCCCGGCAGAGATGGCCGGACGGGCCAGCGCGCTGGTGACCTTCATGGCACTCTCGGCCCTGCCGCTGGCGCCATTGTGCGCCGGTATCGGCATCCAGTGGCTGGGCATGGGACCCACGCTGATCTTCTTCGGCTCGCTGGTGATGCTCGCCGCACTGGGCGCGTGGTGCTCCCCGCTGATTCGCGGCATCCCCGGCACCGGGCAGTGGAATGAAGTCCAACTGGCAACCACCCCGGATAAGCAGGAGCGCAGCGCCGAGGCGCCGGCGGACGCCAACGCCGGCGACGGGTCCCACCGCACCGGTGCATCGCGTGGCGGCAAAGCACTGGCCCGCACACACCATGGACGTTTCCCCGATCCCTACGGCCAGCAGCCGCACACCACCCATCGCCCGCTGCCGCCGACCGAGCAGTGGAATTACCTGTAGAGAAGCTCGCGCAATTTATCCCACGCCGCCCGGCCGTTCCGTTGAGAGCCGGGAAAATTCGGGTACGGCGATGTAAAGCGGTCCCGCGCCAGCACGCTCTGGGATCCCAGGAGGAGGCAACGGTGTTCAAACCCGCATATGGGCGAGGTGCGCCGGTGGTCAATAGCCGTCTTCTCGGCGCGAACAATATTCAAATGCACCACAGCATAGTTCTCGGGCTAGCGGATTCAGGAAAGCATGGGCTTATTAACTCATTCGCTTTCCAGCAGGCGCCCTCGGTAGACAGCGAAGAGCTGGCACTTAGCCGAAGCGATATGCGATCCGTCGCGGCTTGTGCCGCTGGAGCCTCCGCTGCTAACTGGCTTTGCCGGAAGACACCACTTTGTAGTTGAGTAAGGCAGCGGTTCGCTCATTGTTTCCATCGCCCAGGGATTCATTCAGAGTTGCAATATCGCGTGCGCGATCAGCGAGGATATGGAAGCGGTTTTCCGGAAGCGGACGACTCAATACCTTGCCCTGTGCATTTTTGAGGACATAGAGGCCCTCGCCGACGGGAACCAGCGATGCCTCATTCTCAGCCATTGCCTCGGCACGTTCGCTTCTTGAGCCCCTGACCCGAAATCGTCGTGCGTCGTTGGCCGGTACCTTCATCTGGTCTCGTCCCCTTCCACAAAATTCATACTGTCAGTTGAACTGATTGTACTCGGCGGGCCTGTATTTTCATCGGGCGAATCCTCGATGTGGATCTCCATTTCGAGGTCCAGGAATCTTTCCATCAACCGTCGAACATATTTCTTCTCCTTGGACGGAACCTTCCAGAACCCTCGGGCTTTGACCCAATGAACAATCACCTCCCCTGGCCCACCTGCCACCCCGGGAGATTCTGGTGCCACTTGCAACTGAAGTAGCGCATGGGCTTCCCCGGCCAGCGGGGCATCCCGTTTATTTGCAAGGTTCACTGCATACTCGACCCGTTTCCACCATTGGTCCGAGTGATCGACGCGTAGCCGTAGCCACAAGGTCCCGAAGGCAGCTACTGCCACGAGCGCTGCGATCACTAGTGTGGCCGCTGGAGCTATGACTACTAGGAGCTTGGCCCAATTTGGCAGGGAGCTGGCAAATTCGTCCATACGCGTATCGTACGACCAAAATAGCGCAATGAACTCGTTTATCCACAGCACCAATAAGCCACGGTTCATGCCGTTCTCCAAGTGGTGACTTTGCGACTCAGGCTCCTATAGTGTGAAGGCCGATTCGCGATGCACTATCGCAACTCTGAAGTCACGCACGGACATGGGCATCGAAGCCACAAGGGCTTGGTGGAGAGGTTCCCAACTCTTCCGAAAGCCGGACGCGAGTCCTAGGCTTGAGCCATGAACAAGTCGGCCCCACCGACCATCAGCGCAATCACCCTCGGCGTGCGCGATGTCGGTGCTTCAACAAGGTTCTATACCGAGGGACTGGGGTTCGAGCTGGTCCAGCCGGCCCACCCGGAGATCGCGTTCGTCCGCGCCGGACACGGACTGATGCTCGCGCTGTGGGATGTCTCGCAGATGCCCAGCGAATACGGCAACATCGGCCACGGCGAGAAGGCTCCCCCGGTGTCCCTGGGCCACAATGTGCGCTCCGATACCGAGGTCGAACATCACTACCGGCGAGCGCTGGATGCCGGGGCCAGCTCGGTGTCCGAGCCGACGGTGCAGCCGTGGGGCGGGATGAGTGCCTGCGTAGCCGATCCGGACGGGTTCCGCTGGGATTTTGTGCATAATCCGTCGTTCGTCATTGGTGCAGACGGGCATGTGACGTCGGTATAGCGGCTGCGGCTTGCTTGGTGGCCAGTCTTCTTCAGTGCGAGCGCCGCGCATGGATGAACTCCGCTTTGCCGGCGAGGTAGCCGATGCGGTCCCCGGGGTTCTGCAACGCCACGCGCCGCTTGAGCGCGCCATAGGCTTCGCGTTCGGTTGCGTGCGTTCGCAGGTAGTTCCGAAAGGCCAGGTAGCTACTCCACTCCGCCGCCCCGTGCTCGATGACGTGGGCGTTGACCAGCCGGATTCCCGGTTCGATTTCGAATCCATACATCAAATCCGGGCGGCAGGCGTCCTTTTCACCGAGGCAGAGAAAGCCCAGGCTCAGCAACCACGGATGAATGCGGTCCAGATCTGCCTCCGCCTCGAACCCGATGGCGAGGTCGAGGATCGGCTTGGCGGCGAGCCCGGGAACGGCGGTCGAGCCGATATGCTCGATGGCCCCGATACCTGCGGGTCGGGTCGCGTTCAAGACGTTCGCCACACCGGCGAAGACCTCGGTCCAGCGCGGCGACGGCGCAGCCAGGGCAACGGCTCCGCGGCGCAGCCCGAGGTCCGCCGCGCTCAGGCTTGCCACCAGGGCCGGATCCAGCGGTTTGGGAATTTCCGTTCGCAGGCGCCGCGGCCGGTTGTCTGGACTGGTGCTCATGCAATGATCCTAAGCCCCGCGCTGGTCCAGCCCCTCGGCGTTCATGCGCTTGGCCAGTTCGCCTACGCTCTGCCCTCCGGTGGCGCCTTGGCCGAGTTTGGGCCGGTAGCTGGGTTGCGGGCGGGCCGCCGAGTCAAGGTACCCGGCGCCCGGCAGCGTGTCCGGGGCGTGCAGGTCCCAGGCGTTCAGCGCCTGCAGGGAGATGCCACGCGGGCCGGTGCGCCGGGTGATGCCGTGGATCAGCAGCATGCGCGTGGAGAAGAGCAGCGGGCCGGTGCGCTGCTGGGTGTCATCGAAGAAGGTGGCGTCCACGCAGCCGGTCCCGTCATCCACGGATATGAACACCACCCGCTTGCCTCCGCGCATCGGCGGGGTCTGCGTGGCGATGCGCACCCCGGCGACCAGCACTTCGGCGCCGTTGCGCAGGTGCAGCAGTTCCACCGCCTGGGTGATGGGCAGGTGGGCCAGGCGTGTGCGGTAGGAGGTGATCAGGTGTTCGCTCACGTCCAGGTGCAGCAGGTCCAGTTCGGTGCGCACTACCTCTTCGGTGCTCAGCTGCTTGCCGGTGGCCTTGATGTGCTCAATGGCGCCCAGCGGCAGGGCGAGCTGTCCGGGGCCGGGCCGGTATTTGACCGGGATGCTGGCGTGCGCCATGGACTGGGTGTGGGCGATGGTGTCCGCCCTGCTGGTGTCGGCAAGGAGCGAATCGAAGACGCCGAGCGCCGCGAGGTTCTGGTAGCTGCGCCGGGACAGGCCGGCGCGTTGGCGGACGTCCGCGAGGCTGTCATAGGGTTGCCCGGCGACCAGCCGGGTGACCTCGCGTTCGCTCAGCTGGTGGATGTCGCGGAAGGCCAGGCGGATGCCGTATTGGCCGGGGCGGATGGTTCCGGCGGCGCGCGGGACGATCGGGGTGCCGTGCACGGCATGTTCGAAGACGCGTTCGACTCGGTAATGGCCGGTGGAGCGGTTGACGTCCAGCGGGAGGATGGGAATGTTCATCCGGCGTGCCTCGGAGACCAGCAGGCGTTTGGGGTACATGCCCGGGTCGTGCTCCCAGATGCCGGCGAGGAACGCCTCGGGGTGGTGCGCCTTCAGCCAGGCCGAATGGTAGGTGGGTACGGCGAAGGCCGCCCCGTGGGCCTTGCAGAAGCCGAAGGAGCCGAAGCCTGCGAGCACCTTCCAGACCTTGTCGATGATCTCCGGCGCGTAGCCCTTTTGCGCAGCGCTGGTGCGGAAGAATTTTTCGACCGCGGGTTCCTGGGCCGGGTTGCCCAGATGCCGGCGGTAGACGTCTGCCATCCCCAGGGTGCAGCCGGTCATCACATGGAGCATGCGCAGCACCTGTTCGTGGAAGACGGTGACCCCATGGGTTTCGGCGAGCGCGGGCTTCAGATCCGGGTGCAGGAACTGCTCGGGAGCGAAACCGTGGCGGTGCTCCAGGTAGGGCTTGACCATATTCGATTGCATGGGTCCGGGGCGGAAGAGCGAGATGTCGATGATGAGGTCGTTGAATTCGGTGGGGGCGAGCTTGCCGATCAGTTCGCGTTGGCCCGGGGATTCGATTTGGAAGCAGCCCAGGGTGTGGGTGGAGCGGATCAGCTCGTAGGTGATCGGGTCATCGAGCGGAACGCGGGCGAAGTCGATCTGCCCGTCCGCTTCGATGTACTCCGGCTGCCGGTGTCCCCCGGCGCGGGCGACCGCCTGCTTCGAGGGATGCAGGCGCTTGATCTCCTCCAGCGTGTAGGCGATCGCCGATTGCATGCGCACTCCGAGCACGTCGAGCTTGATCAGCCCCATCAGGTCCATATCGTGCTTGTCGTACTGGCTCATGGGCAGCCCCATCCCGGAGGGCTGGACCGGGGTGCGGTCCAGCAGGCTCGCGTCGGAGAGGATCACCCCGCAGGGGTGCATGGAGATATGCCGCGGCAGCCGGTCCAGGCGTTCGGTCGCGTCGATGAGGATGTCCAGTTGCCCGTCGGAGGTGATGCGCTTGGCCAAGGGGGCGAGTTCCGGCTTTTCCTCCAGCGCCTCGCGGAAGGAGGAGGCGGAGAAGCGCCAGAGCTGCTTGGCGATCTCGTCGACCTGTTCCTGCTCCAGGCCGAGGGCGGCTCCGGCGTCGCGTACGGCGCCGCGTGCCCGGTAGGCGTTCTGCATGCTCATCAGGCTCACGCGCTCCTCCCCATAGGTGTCGAAGATCTTGTGATAGATCTCGTGGCGGCGCGCGGATTCCACGTCGATGTCGATATCCGGCAAGGTGGTGCGGGTATCGGAGAGGAAGCGTTCGAAGACCAGGTCGTGCTGCAGCGGGTTGACCTGGCTGATTCCCAGCAGGTAGTTGACCAGGGAGGAGGCGCCGGAGCCGCGGGCAGCCACCCGCACGCCCATGCCGGTGATCAGGTTGACGGTTTCGGCGACGGTGAGGAAGTAGCCGGCGAAGTCCAGCCTTTCGATCACCCCCAGCTCCAGGCCCAGCTGCTTTTCGATCTCGCTGCGCTTGGTGTTCGGCAGCAGACGCGGCGCGGCGGCGAAGACTCGTTCGGTCAGTTCCTGCTGGGCCGGACGGTGCAAGCCGATGATTGTCGCTTCGGGGATCACCGGCCGCTTCCAGCCAAGATCCGTATGCGCATCCAGCGCCGCCCAGTTAGCGAGCTGCTCGGTATTGCGCAGGAGCCTATAGGCCCAGGCACGTTCGGTCACCCGGGAGAGGTCTTGGGCTAGCTGATGCATCTGGGCCGGGGTTTTCAGCCATCCCTGCCCGGTGGGCTGCAGCTCTTCCAGCGCGCTGAGCCTGCCCAGCACCCGGGCCGAGTCGAGGATGTCGGCGGTGACCGCCCCGTCGGCGTCGGCATAGCGCACCGCGTTGCTGAGCACCGGGGCGATGCCAAGCTCCGCGGCGAAGCGCAGCAGCTTGCTGGCGAAGCCCAGGCTGTAGCGCTTGCCGGGTGCGGAGAGGTGGGTGGTGATTTCTGCGCGCAGCTGCCCGCCGGCCAGCTTCTTCCAGTGGGCCATCAGCGCTCGGGCCTGAGAGTACTTGCCGCGCTCGATGGCCCGCGACACGTCGGATTCGGCACCGAGCAGCAGCATCAGTTGCCCGCCGGCCAGCCGCTGCGCCAGGTCGGCTTGGCTCAGCCCGATGATTCCGCGCGGGTTCTGGTGCGCCGCGGAGACCGCGCGGCACAGTGCGGCGTATCCGCGTCCTTGGGTGTTTCCGCGGGCGAGCAGGATAATGCGTCCGTCGGGTTTTCCCTGGCTGTCAAGTACCGCGAGGTTCACTCCGAGGATCGGGCGCAGCCCCTCGGCGAGGCAGGCTCCGACATGCTTGACCGCGCCGAAGAGCCCGTCTCGGTCGGTGAGCGCCAGCGCCTCGGCTCCCTGCGCGCGGGCGGCGGCCGCCAGCTGGGGCGGGCTGGAGACGCCATAGTGCGCGCTATAGGAGGAGGTGACGTTCAGGTGGGTGAAGCTCATGGGCGGATCCTTCGAAACAGCGTAGGAATACCATTAGAACAAAGTTTCGAAAGATGTGCATTTATGCCCGGTCAGGCGCTGATCGGCAACTCCTGATTCACCCGGATCAGCCGCCAGCGCGTGGATTGCGGATCAAAACTGACGTCAATGCTCCGCGTGGGGCCGCGGCCCGCAGCTTGGGTGATCTCCAGCCGCCAGATCTCGTAATCCGCTAGTCCAGCGCCAATTCCGCGGGGTATGCGCAGGTTTTCGTCCCACCATTTGCGGCGTTCGAACCACCGTTGCGGCTCGGCGACCAGCCGATACTCGCAACCCTGCCAGGAAACCCGCAAAGGCACCCCGCTTGGGGCGCAGGAAACCTGGATCGACTCGGTAAAAATGCCCACGTGCAACTCCTTCAACCCTACTAACTCAATCTTATTCGAATACGTGTTCGAACAACAGCTACGCTAGTCAGCTCGACGGACACTTTAGCGTCGGGGAAGTATCAAAGCCCCGTCCACGTCTAGGGCTCTGGTGCTACGCGGGTCCGCGCCCTGAAGCACGCAAGTCCAGGGCAAGGAAAGCTCTGAGACGAAGTTGGCTACCGGCCCGAAAACTTTTACGGCCGCTGGCCTATTACCTAAAGTGAGACCCGTCCGACCGGGAAGGAACTCCACGTTCGTTGGCCCGTGGTTCACGCCGCCAAGTGGCGTACCTTGACGTTGCGCAGCGTGAGGAACGGTTGAGCCGGCGGAGGGTTCAACCGTTCCTACGGAGCATCCGAATTTCAGAGGGACTTGCCGAATAGACCCGACGAATGGCAGCGCTCAGGGCAAAAGAGGAGGAATACCCGACCTCACGGGCTATCTGCCCCAATGGAGAATTGGTGTTCTGCAGGGCATCCCAGGCCAGCGCCAAACGCAACCGGGTGAGGTATCCAACCGGTGGCATTCCCATGGCTTCATGAAACGCCGCGGAAAAGGCCGAACGGGACATGGCAGCGATCCCGGCGAGCAGTGCCACACTCCAGGGCTCCGCCGGATCGGACCACATTGCCCCCACCGCGGCTGAAATCCCCGGTTTTGCACCCGGGACCATGCCGGCCCCCGGCATTTGCTGCAGCACTTGGAGCGCGAGGATATCCAAAAGCCGATCCAAGACCAGCGACTGCACAGGCCCTTGCCGCTCGGCTTCAAGGTGCAGCAGCTCAACCCAATTCCAGAGCGCTGCATCCTCTATCAGGCATAGCGCTCGCCCCTCGCAGATCAGGTCGGTAATCGCACTGGTTGTGGTGAAGGTGCAGACCAGCAATTGGTCCGCCCCGTCGCGGGCGTTACCCCACGAACGGACGCCGTGGCGCAGCGTCTCAGTGACCGGCCGCGCCGCAGGGCCGAGGCATTGCTGGCCTGGTCCAATTAGGTATGTTTCAACGGCGGCGGCACGCGGCCGTGCGCTGTCAGCAAACACCCGATAGGGCGCCGTCCCGTGAATGACCACTAGGTTTCCCGGTTCGGCTTGGATCGTTGTTTCGCCTCGCTGCACCGCGCAAGATCCGCTACGCACCGCCAGGATTGTCAACGCGCAGCGATCTTGGACTTCGACTTCCCAGTCCCCTGCCATGCTCATGCGCAGGATGAAGCCATCACGGGCACGCGGCCCCGCCGGAAAGGCATGTTGAGCGGTCACTCCCTCAGATTGGACGATGACGCATGTTTTGTCGAGTTTCAAACATTCTGCATCTGCGATCCGTGCGCTTGAATGAATACCACGCATAGGAAAACGGCTCCCCTCCCAGCTCTCACACCCCGGTCAGGGACGGTGGCATGATCCCCGAATGGCTAGCGGCCACATTGCTCATAACAACTATTAGCAGCGCCGGGATTGTTGCAGGTTTTTATGCCGCCTTCGCGCTGACGGTCCTCCCGGCCTTGGCCTCGGTCCAGGATTCGGCAGCCGGCGACTTCATGATCTCGCTGAACCAGCACGCCGAACGTCCCGCTTTTCTCAGCTTATTTTTCCTTAGCCTCTTCGGCAGTCTCGGCTACACCGCATACGCCTTAGTGCAGGGCCTCCTGGTCCCTGCACTGGGCTCGGCACTGGTGCTGTCCGGAGCCCTGCTCACCATCTTCCTCAGCGTTCCCTTGAACCGGGCCCTGCAACGCGCAACGCTACCGTGGGCGCGCTATTGGCCCCGCTGGCACCGGGTTAATGTGCTGCGTGCAGCAGGCTCCGCGGCCGGATCACTGCTGCTCCTCATTACGGCCTGATCCGCCGCATCGCCATAGCCGAGCGCAGCGCGGTCGGTGCCCCGACTACGCCGCGCGCGAAACTTCTTACGTCACTGTGTCCCGAATACTCGATTAGCTTGGAGCACACCGATAGCATCAAGACACACGAACAATTAAACTCAGGAGCAAATCCATGCCGCATAAGGTCAAAGCCGTTATTTCCCGCGCCAAAGACGCCCCGGTAGAGGTCGTCGATATCATCGTTCCGGACCCGGGACCCGGAGAGGTCATTGTCGATGTACTGACCGCCGGTGTCTGCCACACCGATCTGCACTACAAGCTCGGCGGCATCGGCAACGACTACCCGTACCTGCTGGGCCACGAGTCCACCGCGGTAGTCAGCCAGATCGGTGAGAACGTCACCAATGTGGCCGTGGGCGACCGGGTAATCCTGAACTGGCGTGCGGTCTGCGGCCAGTGCCGCGCCTGCGCCAAGGGGCAGGCGCAGTACTGCTTCAATACCGCGAATGCCACCCAGAAGATGACTTTGGAGGACGGCACCGAGCTCTCCCCGGCGTTGGGCATCGGATCCTTCGCCCAGAAGACCCTGGTCGCCGCCGGGCAGTGCACCAAGGTGGACGAGGACGCAGACGCCGCCGCCGTGGGCCTGCTCGGCTGCGGCGTGATGGCCGGCATCGGTGCGGCCATGAACACCGGTGAGGTCAAGCGCGGGGAGTCCGTAGCGGTTATCGGCTGCGGCGGCGTGGGCGTGGCAGCGATCGCCGGCGCCAAGCTGGCCGGAGCGACCACCATCATCGCCGTGGACCTGAACCCGACGAAGCTGGAGACCGCCACGCAGCTCGGCGCCACCCACACCGTCGATTCCTCGAAGGTCGATCCGATCGAAGCGATCAAGGAACTGACCGGCGGCTTCGGCGCCGACGTGGTCATCGACGCGGTGGGCCGCCCGGAGACCTACAAGCAGGCCTTCTACGCCCGCGACCTTGCCGGCCGCGTGGTGCTGGTTGGGGTGCCGACCCCGGAGATGAAGCTGGAACTGCCACTGCTGGACGTCTTCGGCCACGGCGGCTCGCTGAAGTCCTCCTGGTACGGCGACTGCCTGCCTTCGCGCGACTTCCCGATGCTCGTTGAGCAGTACAAGCAGGGCCGGTTGGACCTGGATGCCTTCGTCACCGAGCGCATCAAGCTGGACGAGATCGAGGCAGCCTTCGACAAGATGCACGAAGGCACCGTGCTGCGTTCGGTGGTGGAGCTTTAATGAGCGCGCAGATCGAGAACGTCGTCACCTCGGGCACCTTCTCCCTGGACGGCGGCACCTGGGAGGTCGATAACAACGTCTGGATCATCGGCACTGATTCCGAGGTCATGGTCATCGACCCGGCGCATGACGTGGAGAAGATCCTCGAGCAGGTTGGCGACCGCGAGGTGATGGCCGTCCTGCTCACCCACGGACACGACGACCACATCCGCGCCGCGGTCGAATTCTCCGATGCGGTCGAGGCACCGCTGTACCTGAACCCGGCCGATACGATGCTCTGGGAGAACGTTTATCCCGAGCGCAAGGTGGATGCCGAAATCCAGGAGGGTGATACCTTCACCATCGGTGAAACGACACTGACCGCGCTGCATACCCCGGGCCACTCCCCGGGTTCCACCTGCTTCTACGCCGAAGATCTCGGTGTGCTGTTCAGCGGCGACACGCTGTTCCACGGCGGTCCGGGGGCTACCGGGCGCAGCTACTCCAGCTTCGAGACGATTATCGAGTCGATCCGCACCAAGCTGTTCGTCTTGCCCGAGCAGACCGTGGTGCACACCGGCCACGGAGATGCCACCACCATCGGCGCCGAGGCTCCGAATCTTGAAGAATGGATCGCGCGCGGGCACTAAACCGCGCAGCCTTCCTTGACTGCCGGCCAGCTTCCAAGCTGGCCGGCAGTTTTTAACTCCAGAGACAAGCGGTAAATGGCTGGACGTGGAAAGATGGTTCCCATGCCAGAATCTACAGCTCCGACACCGCGCAAGATCCCCGCGCTATCCTTCGGCCTCGGAATTCTCCTGCTGCTCGCCGGCAGCGCACTGCTCTGGTGGGACGGCCAGCAGGGGGTGACGATCTATTCCGGGTCCTATGTGTCGCTGCGCGAAGATACGTTTTACTTCGGGCCCAGCGCCACCATGCTGCTGGGACAGCTGCTGCTTGGCCTCGGGCTCGCCGGTTGCGGTGCGGGCTGCGGCTTTCTGCTCTCCCGGGGCACCTGGCTCGACCGGATGACACCCTGGATCCCGCTCGGCATCGGTGTGCTGCTGCTGATCGCCGGTGGTGGTCTGCTGTGGTGGGATAACGTGCAGGTGAAAACCTTTGGCTGGTTCGCCTACGCTCCGCTGAGCACCGCTGAGCTCCAAGGCCAGATCTCGGCGAGCGCCGCAGCGATTTTCGGAAAGTTCGCCTTGGGGTTCGGCTTCGCGATGCTGGGCGCCGGTGCCGGGCTGTCGCTCGGTCGGCGTGCCGCGCGGCGGGGCCAGGGCTAGAACAGCGACTTGTGCTCTTCGATGAGCTCTGCCGAATCATTGCGCACATTGCCTACCGCGGCGTCGACCTCGTACAGGCTCCAGGTGGAAGCCACGTCGTAGGCCTGCGCGCGGACCTCTTCGATCAGCCCCTCGCCGTCGGCTTCACCCGGGTTCAGCCAGCGGGAGAGCTGCTCCGGATCCAGCGGGATCGGCAGCCGGTCATGCAGCCCGGCAAGCTCGCCGAGCACCCCGGGTTCCTCGGCGGAGGGTGAATCCATGGTGAGGATCGAGGTGGACAGGATCCAGTCCCCGTTTTCGTCCTTCCACCATTCGTAGAGTCCGGCGAAGAACATCAGTTTCCCATCCTCGCGGTGCACAAAGAATGGCCGCTTCTTGCTGCCTTCCTTCTTCCACTCGTAGTACCCCTGCATCGGGACGGCTGCGCGACGCTTTTTGACCGCCGCTCGGAAAGTCGGCTTGCTGGCCGCGGTCTCGCTGCGGGCATTGAAGGCGCGCACCCCCACCGAGAGTTCCTTGGCCCAGCCGGGCACCAGCCCCCACCGGGCCACGTGGACCTGGCGGTGCAGGGCATCGTCGATCAGCCGCTCGAGCACGATCGGCACATCCGTGGTGGGGGCGACGTTCCATGAGTGGCGCAGCTGGAGATTGTCATCCGCCTCGGCTTCGGCCTCCGCAACAAGGTCGCCGATCGCCTTGGCCATGACGTAGCGTCCGCACATGATTTTCGCCTCTCTTCGAACCTATCCGGTGGGCACCAGTGTAGTCCGCGCCCGGAGCTTGGGTGCGGAGAAATAGCGCATCGCAAAATTCTTCTGGCCCGCGGGTGCAATGTGGAACAAATCGATAGCTCACGTGGTTGCATGAAGTATGAGCAACGAATTAAATCTTGAGAAGTATGTTCCTGCTGCGGGCGGGGTCACCATGTTCACCACCAGCTGGTGCGGCTACTGCCGCAACCTCAAGCGGCTGATGGATCAGAAGGGCGTGGCGTACACGGAGGTGAATATCGAAGACGTTGAAGGTACCGCCGAGATCGTGGAGTCCTTCAACGGCGGCAACCAGACCGTGCCGACCCTGATCTTCCCCGATGGCACTGCGGCTACCAATCCGCGCATCGAAGAAGTCGTCGAGCGCGTCGGCGCCTAAGGCCCTGCGGTAGACCGCACTAAACATTCGAAGCCCGGCGCTTTTCCCTCCTGGGAAAGCGCCGGGCTTCACTTGTTGCACCAGCTGAGAGGAGTCTAGGCCTCCAGCAGTTCGGTGTGCTCCCGGTAGACGGCGAGTAATGCCTCGATAAAGCTCTCGACGGTGACCGAGGAGACCAGATCGTCGCCGGCACCCACAGTGGAGGGCTCCATGGGGATTTCCATCGCCCGGTACACGGTGTCGAGCACCGCACGCAGCGGGGCGGAATCCTCGATGACAAAGACGCTGCTGAACAGCCAGGCCCCGGAGATCACCCGTTGCGCGGTACCGATAAGTTTTACCGGGACCTCGCTGCGTGACCCAGCTGTGGGCAGTCCGTGGACCGAGTAGTCCCCGGGGCAGTATTCACCCGGGATCGACCCCACATGCGCGTCAATCTTGAGCCGGCGAAAGGCTCGGGCGTAGAGGTCGGCAAAAACCTTAAAGCGTTGCTGCTGCCCGATAATCGCTTCGGCATGCGGTTCGATATGATCCACGATCAACGTGCCGCGATGATATGCCGCCGCCCGTCCCCCGGCCTTGCGCACCAAGGGGGCAAAGCCGCGTGCCTCAGCCGCCTCGGCCGCACGCTGAAACCCGGGCAGGCGGACATCGCGTTGGCCAAAGGCCAGCGTTGGATCCGGCCGATAGAAACGCAGCAGCGGGCCGCGCGTACCGCCCTGCACCTCGCGTAGCAGCTGAACCCCGCGCTCCAAGTCAGCTTCGGGATCCCCGCTGGCTTCCTCAAACTGGTAGGACAGCGGCGCGCTCGATTCGGGATTCCAAAGGGTCATATTCAGAGTCTAATTCAGTCCGCTTCGTACACCGGTTCACCAAGGCTGAAAAGATCCTTCGGGGGCTGTGATGAGAGGCTCAGAATTCGGGTTCCGCGAGATTCTGCGTGATAATAATCTGGTGCCTAATTCTTCCACCCCCGTGATCCTGCTCGGCGGTCCATCCGGTTCTGGCAAGTCATACCTTGCCAACCGTTTCGGCAATCCGCACCTTCCGCTGGACGAGTTCTACCGGCAGATCAGCGAAGATGGGCACCCAGAATCTTTTCCGCGCACCGGATACGGCGAAATCGATTGGGACCATCCACGTACATGGAATCAGCACGCGGCCCTGAACGCGGTCGATGAGCTGCTGCGCCAAGGCTGCACGCAGGTGCCGAATTATTCGATTGCTACCTCCAGCTACAGCGGGCATCGTGAAGTGCATGGAACCGGCGGGCCGATTATCGCCGAAGGAATTTTCCTCTCCGAGGTGCTGGAACCATTGCGCGCCAAGGGAATCAATGTTCAGGCCTACTACGTGGACGAACCGGCGCTGCTGACCACGATTCGACGCTTCATCCGCGACGTGTCCGAGCGCCGCAAACCGGTGCTGTTTTTGGTCAAGCGCGGCTATGCGCTGTTCCGCGCCCACGGCGCAGATCGCGAAACCTACCGTGCCAAGGGCTTCACCATCATGCCCAAGGCGCAGCTGAAGAAGCTATTGGCCGAATTAGCGGCTACTCACGCTTAGAGCTGGCGCACGGTCAGTATCTGTTCGGCGCGGCCAAAGGGTCCATTGACATCGTGGAGCACGGTGGAGGTCAGGCCAATGCCGTCGGTGCCGTAGCTCTGCTGCACCTCGAGGCCGAGCCATTCTCCTTCGGGCGCACGGTACATGTGGATCTGCAGATCCAGGTTCGGGAACATCCAGCTGCCATCGCCAGGCTCGACGCGGGGCGCCACGCCATTCGCGGTATCCACCAAACCGATCAAACTTGCCAATCGCGAAGCCGGCACACCATCTAGCAGCGCATAAGGAGTCCGCAACCAGGCGATGCCCTTACCCGGGCGGCGGCCGGGAGCGGCGCGGAATTCGATGGAGCGAATGTACCCGCCGGGCCACTGCGCGGAAATATTCTGCGGCTCGCTGTCCTCGGGACCCGGCACTTCGGCATCTTCAGTTCCCGCAACCGCGGTTGAGTCTGCGGTAATCACTCGCCAGGCTCTGGCGACGATGCTGGTGCGCCCCTTGGCCGTCATTTCGGCTTCGATCAGTTCGATGGTTCGGCCCGGGCGAATCATCCGCGTGGTGACCTCGAATTCACCGGCGTGGATCAGCCCGTGAATTTCGAAGCTCAACCGGGCGATGCGCATGTCGTCGCGAGGCTGGAAGTTCTCCAAGGCATGCGTCAAGATCCCCGAGGCTGGGGCCATATGCTGTTCGTGAGGATTCCACGCTCCCTGGGTATGCCAGGAAGACCGATAGCGCCCTTCTCCCAGCTCTTCAAAGTAGAAGTCGCCGTTGGCAAGGATCTTGTCCAGTTCTTCTTCGAGCTGGTGTGTCATGAATCGATCTCCCGATCTGCAAGCTAAATGGTTCTTGATCACAGCCTAACCAAACTTGGTCCGCGATGCGGCTTAGACCGATTGCCCGTCGTGATGGTGCGCGCGGGTGCCGGCGCTGTCCATCATGCTCAGCACCTCGGCGATACCGCCGAGGGCACGAATCGAGTGCGGTGTCATGGTGTCGAATTGTGCCGCCTGCCCGGCTTTCACGTGGAAGACTCGTTCGCCGAGCCTGAGCTGCACTTCGCCGGAGAGCACGGTGAACCATTCCTTGCCCGGGTGGACCCTGTCCTCCGTTGGGATCACCTGCTGCTGCGGGTCGTAGCGGATCTTCGTGACTACCACCCCGTTGACTGCGTCGTCGTCCGATAATTTCCACATCGTCATTCCCGGTACAGAGATCGGCTCGGGGCCGATGATCACGCCTTTTCCATCGGCGGGAGCCACCAGCTCGTCCAAAGTGGTGCCCAGGGACTTGGCGATCGGCACCAGCTGGTCCAGGGCGATCCTCCGGTTGCCGGTTTCGATCCGGCTCAGCGTCGAAACGCTGAGTTCGGCCCGGTTCGCAAGGGCCTCCAGGGACCACCCCTTACCTTGGCGAAGGGCACGAATGCGCTGTCGGATGACCGAGTCTAAATCCAGTTCTTGCGTCATACGCAAAAACATACACGATCAATGCAATGTATCGATAGGTTGGATAGCGAATCAAAAACCCCGCGAAGGAGAGCACCATGGAAAAATACGACGCCATCATCATCGGAGGCGGCAACGCAGGACTAGCCGGAGCCATCGCGCTGGCCCGTTCCCGGCGCAAAGTCCTTGTGGTCGATGAAGGCAATCCACGCAACGCCGTCTCAGCGCACGCACACAATGTGCTTGGCCATGAAGGCATCAGCCCCCATGAGCTATTGGAGCTAGGCCGCAAAGAGGCAAGGGACTACGGAGTCGAGTTTGCCTCCACCCGCATTCAGTCGCTGGGCGGTTCGTTCGAAGAAGGATTCGCAGTTTCCACCGAGTCCTCGCAATGGCAGGCCGCACGAATTCTCCTGGCTACCGGACTAACCGATACCTTGCCCGAGATCCCAGGACTGCGAAAAGCCTGGGGAACCTCGGCCCTGCATTGCCCGTACTGCCACGGGTGGGAGGTGCGCGATCAGCGGATCGCCATTTTAGGTGTCAGTGAAATGAGCACACATCAGGCCCTGCTCTTTGGCCAGCTCAGCGGCACTGTCACCTACGTTAATCACGCCCCGCAATCGCTGACATCAGAAAACCGCGCACTGCTCGCCGCAGTGGAAATAGAAATCGTCGACGCGCAGGTCACCGACATAGCCGTCAGCGATGAAGGGCAGGTGCAGTCCTTGGCTTTGGACAACGGAAGCACCCTGGACGCTCAGGCCGTAGTGGTGGCAAGCCAGATGAAAGCGAACGCGTCATTGTTCCTCCAGCTAGGCGGGCACCTGAGCCAAAACCCCATGGGAGAGTTCATCTCGGTCAACGAGATGGGAGCCACGAGCGTACCTGGAGTCTACGCAGCCGGCAACGCCTCGAACTTAGGGGCAATGATTGGTTTGGCGACCGCCGCCGGAACTATGGCAGGTGCCGCCATCAATGCTGATCTAGTTATGGAATCGGCCAAGAAAAAATTAGCAAAAAAGTGACTCTCGGCTTGAACCCTCCCCTAAGGGCAGAGAATACGATGTCCACATGGAGTACAGCATCGGAGAATTTGCCGCGTTAATGAACGTGACGGTGAAGACGCTTCACCACTATGAGAAGCTCGGCCTGCTCAATCCGGCTCGGGTCGATCAGTTCACTGGGTACCGAAAGTACAGCTCGGTTCAGTTTGAAACCATGATGCAGATTCGCCAACATCAGCATCTTGGACTCCCTTTGGCCGCTATCAAACGGATCATTAGCGGCGAAGTCGATGATGACTCGTACGAAGCGATCCTCGAAAACAGGAAAGACTCACTGCGAGACAGGATCACCAAGGATCTGCAAACCTACGGTGCGCTTGCTGCGACGTTGGGCATAGAAGATGAGCTTTCAGATTTTGCCGAGATGTATTCGGCGATGCACACCATCGTTTGCGACAGGGTGCCACCGCCAATGCTCAGCGGATGCCTACGTCCAATGCCACCCCACGTTGAGGACTCCGGCTTTACGCATGGTCCCCGCTCGGCCTTGCTCAGCGTTTCGGTACCGCTCGCATCCAGAAGCGTCGGCAAACTCAGGCAGGCAACAAAGGCGCTGGCCGAGAAGCTCTTGCCAGAAACCAAAGCCGAAGAAGCCAAGGACCAGATCTGGTATTGGATCGAGACGATGGACGACCCTGAGGAGGGGACGCTATTTAGAATGCACGCGGGCATCGAGGCAAGCGAGGAAATCTCGATTGCACCCGGAGCCGTGAAAACTAATTTGCCGGATTTCCAAATTTCTTTCACCGGACACGATTTCCGGGCATTTGGCTCTGGAGCGTGGCGGCAAATGACCAACCATATGCACCACGAAATGTACGAGCAGGGAGTCCTGCCAACTGGTCCATTATTTGTCCGGCTAGGCGAAAACTCCGATTATCCCGGGGAATCTTTGGCATTCCAAGGGGGCGTCCGCGACGATTCGATTCGCCGATCCTTTGACGGAGTCGACGACCTGGATGACGAAGACGAACCCGCCAACCCATTCGATCACTGGTACTCCGATATGGAGCTCTGAGCGCCCTTGCCCTACAGCCTGGCTCGCGATGAGAGGCCGGCTGTAGGACAAGCCCGGAAAATGATGGTACGCTTAATTTGTTACCTCGACGTTTGCAGGTGTGAGTCATCCGCCAGCGAATGTTAGCAGTTTAGATTTGTAGCAAGACAAGCAAATCGTCTGTGCAGCAAATCGGTTCAACGATTCTTCGGAATTAGCGAACTCCTATCGAAACGAATTTTCATCTTCTCTTCTTCACCGCTTACAGCTCGTCCAGGCGCTTCTCAGCGTTTCCACGATGCGGCTTCCAAATTCTACTCCACTGACTCTGGCCATTATTCCACAGTCATGTCTATGGACCGCAAGGACATTTAGCGTGCGTAGCGACCTCCGTTTTGGCCGGTATCGGCAAAATCAGCATTCGATCGCTGATACCGACGGCATGGAAATCGCCCAACATAGTACTGCTCGAGGTAACCACTAATTTTCCGTTTCGGATTTCGACTCGGCAACAAGGTCACGTAGTGGCCAATGAATAAATAAGGAAATAAAAACATGGCTACTGGCACCGTAAAATGGTTCAACGCTGAAAAGGGCTTCGGCTTCATCGCTCCTTCTGATGGATCGGCAGATGTGTTCGCACACTACTCCGCAATCCAGAGCTTCGGTTTCCGTAGCCTCGAAGAGGGCCAGAACGTTGAGTACACCCTGGAAGCCGGTCCAAAGGGCCCACAGGCAACCAACATCCAGGCTCGCTAAGCTTTAGCAAAAGCCAAACTTTTGGTGCAGTACCGTCCGTATCGGATGGTACTGCACCATTGGTGTTTCTAGGGGTCCTAGCGTTCCGCTAAATTTCGCTTTGCAGCTTCCGGCGGGCGTTCGCGCAGGATTCCTACCCCCAAAAGCCGGGCTGGAATCGAAGTGATCTTGGGAAAGGTACGCAAGATTCTCGCAATAGATGCCGGCAAGAGCACGTCATTGCTTGTTTTCATCAACCGCCGCAATCCTAGGTGCATCAGCCGCTGAGTGCTCTGGACCACGACGGTCGGGAGGATGCGCCGACTCTGGACAGCGGCCACATCCCGATCCGAAATCGTTCCGGCTTTGAGCGGCTCGGCAAGTATTCGAGCCGCCGCGACTGCATCCTGAACCGCCAGGTTCACGCCCACTCCCCCAACCGGACTCATCGCATGTGCCGAATCCCCGATGCACAACAGCCCGCGGCGCCACCACCGTATCGCGCGGTTGAGTTTCACGTCCAGTAATTTAGCGTCCTGAAGTCTCAGCGCCGGGACCCCTTCTTCAAGTTCGGGAGCGGCTTCGATAATCGCCCGGTGCCACGGTTCGGTACCCTGAGCACGCAGCTCTGCGTCTTTCCCCTTCGGCAAGAGCATCGCTGTCTGAACGTACCCGGGCCGTGGAATTAGCACGAAAGATCTGTCCGCGGTGAAGGCCGGGGACAAAACATTCTTTAGATTCAATGCTCCGGGGATCTTGAACCACCAGACATCAATTGGCACGGCGAACTCTTTAATAGCGAGCCCCGCAGCATCACGGATCTTCGACCATCTGCCGTCGGCCGCGATGGTCAACAGCGCGTGCATTTCGCCGATTCCGTCGGGCCCCGAATAACGTACGCCCACAATGCGTTCCCCCACGGTGAGCACGTCGGTCACGTCGCAATTCATGCGCAGGTCAAAATTCGCTTCGGATTCACCGGCGCGAGCCAATAGATCCAGGAAGTCCCACTGTGGAGCCATCGCGATAAACGGATAGGGATGGTTGAGCTTGGATAGGTCGAGAACCGTGGCGCGGGCACCGTCTCGTGCCGGAAATTGCGCTTGGGACACCTTGCTGTAGCCGATCTTTTCAAACTCTTCCATCAATCCAAGTTCCTCGAGCAGCAACATCGTGGATGGGTGGATGGTGTCGCCACGGAAGTCACGAAGAAAATCCCCATGTTTCTCAAATACCGTCACGGGGACTCCGCTACGCGCCAAGAGGAGTCCGGCCACCATGCCGGCAGGGCCACCGCCAACGATGACGCATCGAGTTCTAGGTACCATGCGAGCTATCCCTTCAGCGAATGTCCGTGAATTTCACCTTCGCACTAATTTCTATTCGTGGATAGTCTCCGACGTGGACCTTTTGATATTTAAGGTGATCATGATCATCGCCAGGGCTAGGAGGACTAGAGCCAGTCCTTGGAAACCGATAGCGGCTAGAATCGGTCCGGCGCAGAGCCCGCCCATCACCCCAGCCAAGCTCATGCAAAGATCTGAAGTTCCTTGCAGCTGCGGGCGTTCGTTGATTCCCACTGCACCGGAAATCATGGTTGATCCCGCTACCGTTGCGGCGGACCAGCCCAAGCCCAAACAAAGCAAGGCTATGGTGGTAACCACATGATCTGCGGAGTTGGTCCAAACCAGGACACTGGCGGAGATCAGTAGCGCCTGCCCTGCCAGAATGATCACCCGTGAACCGCATTTGTCGGTCAGCCACCCGAAGACCGGCGACAGGGCGTACATGCCAGCCACGTGCATGGATATGGTGAAACCGATTAAGGTGAGCGTTGCGCCATGGTGCTGCATATGAATCGGGGTCATCGACATCATCGACACCATATACATATGCGACAGGGCCACGGTGAGCACCGCCCGGCGCGCGGCTACGGACGTACGCAATATATGCCATCCACGGCGGCGGGCCTGCCCGGAATCCGGCCGACCCAAAGCCTGACGCTGCGCTATTCGCAGCGGATCGGGCCGGAGCCCGATCCAATAGACCAGTGCACCGGCTAGCTGTGCACACATGGCGATCAGGAATCCGCCGGTATAGGGCGGAAGGTTGATGTACTGGGCGATAACCTCGCCAGGCTCAAAGAGATTCGGACCGATGACCGCACCGATGGTCGTCGACCAGACGACTACCGAAAGATCGCGTCCGCGGGTGGCCTTCGTGGAAAGATCCGTGGCAGCGAATCGCGATTGCAGGTTCATTGCGGCGCCTGTGCCAAGAATCAGCATGCCCAGCATCAAAAGCGGCCAGAAGTCGAGGAATGCGGCGGCAATAATGACCACAATGCCGCTTGCCGCCAGTACTGCACCGCTCGAGAGGGATATCCGTCGCCCATGCTTCTGCGCCATCAACGCCAGCGGAATTGCCATGAGCGCCGCGCCCAGCGTATTCATCGTGGCGGCCATGCCTGCCAGCGAGTCCAGACCCGAGATGCTGACGATCAACAAGGACCCCAGGGTCAAGGTGGCGCCGCCGCCTAGCCCACCAAGGATTTGTCCAGCTGCAAGTACCGAAATCGATTTGCGTCGAACCCTTTGCACTTGCTGCTCGTCTAATGTGCCCAGATCATTGGATGCTGATTCGATCTGCACATTCACCCCCGCGTTCGTTCATCAGTGAATCCGTTACTGTCCAAGTATCCACGATATGCAGCTGGTCGGCGGGGTATTTCTTCGGGTATGGCAATGGCCCCGTTGAGAAACGGGGCCATCGCCGGGAAGAGACTAAGCGCTTAGAAGTCCCAGTCCTCGTCTTCGGTGTTCACTGCCTTGCCGATCACGTAGGAGGAACCGGAGCCGGAGAAGAAATCGTGGTTCTCATCGGCGTTCGGGCTCAGCGCCGCAAGGATCGCTGGCGATACGTCGGTGACGGTTGCCGGGAACATTGCCTCGTAGCCTAGGTTCATCAGGGCCTTGTTGGCGTTGTAGTGCAAGAACTTCTTGACGTCCTCGGACAGGCCTACCGGATCATAGAGATCGTGGGTGTACTGAACTTCGTTTTCGTACAGCTCATACATGAGTTCGAAGGTGTAGTCCTTCAGCTCCTGCTTGCGCTCTTCGCTTGCACCTTCCAGACCCTTCTGGAACTTGTAGCCGATGTAGTAGCCGTGAACGGCCTCATCGCGGATGATCAAGCGGATCAGGTCTGCGGTGTTGGTCAGCTTCGCGTGCGAGGACCAGTGCATCGGCAAGTAGAAACCCGAGTAGAACAAGAAGGACTCGAGCAAAGTTGAAGCAATCTTGCGCTTGAGTGGGTCTTCACCGTGGTAGTAGCTCTCAATGATCTGAGCCTTCTTCTGCAGGTTCACGTTCTCCGTGGACCAACGGAAAGCTTCATCGATTTCCTTGGTGGAAGCCAAGGTAGAGAAGATCGAAGAGTAGCTCTTTGCATGCACCGATTCCATGAAGGCGATATTGGTGTACACGGCTTCTTCGTGAGGCGTCAGCGCATCCGGGATCAGCGAGACCGCGCCGACGGTGCCCTGCAGGGTATCGAGCAGGGTCAAGCCGGTGAAGACGCGCATGGTGAGCAGCTTCTCGGCTTCGGTCAGAGTTCCCCACGACTGGATGTCGTTGGACAGTGGAATCTTTTCCGGTAGCCAGAAGTTATTGACGAGACGGTTCCAAACCTCTACGTCTTTATCATCCTGGATGCGGTTCCAGTTGATTGCTTCAACCTTGTTGGCGAGCTTAATCTTCTCGGTCATTGCCCCTCATCGAAACGCTAAAAATAGAATTAGTCTGCCTACAACTGTACCGCGAATCAGGCCGAGTGACGAACTTTGAATCGATTCGTTAGAACTTTATATACCAATCTGACTAGGCATTTAACGACAATCAACCAATAAGCGACAGTGTCGCTTATTGGTTGATTGGTGACATTAATGACGAAGAGACTCAGTCAAAAACTTGAGGCATTACAGTGCGCAGGAGACGCAACCTTCAACCTCGGTGCCTTCCAGCGCAAGCTGGCGTAGGCGGATGTAGTACAGGCTCTTGATGCCCTTGCGCCATGCGTAGATCTGCGCCTTGTTGATGTCACGAGTGGTCACGGTGTCCTTGAAGAACAGCGTCAAGGACAAGCCCTGATCCACGTGCTGGGTTGCAGCGGCGTAAGTGTCGATGATCTTCTCGTAGCCGATTTCGTAAGCGTCTTCGTAGAAGTCGATATTCTCGTTGTTCATGTAAGGAGCCGGGTAGTACACGCGGCCGATCTTACCTTCCTTGCGGATCTCGATCTTCGCTGCGACCGGGTGGATCGAGGAAGTCGAGTTGTTGATGTACGAGATCGAACCGGTTGGCGGCACAGCCTGCAGGTTCTGGTTGTAGATTCCGTGCTTCATGACCGAATCCTTCAGCGCACTCCAGTCTTCCTGGGTAGGAATGTGGATTCCGTCGAAGAGTTCGCTCACTCGCGCGGTGGCCGGAGCCCACTGCTGAGTGGTGTACTTGTCGAAGAATTCTCCGGATGCGTACTTCGAGTTTTCGAAGTTGTCGAAGGTTTCACCGCGTTCCATGGCGATCTTGTTCGACGCAGTTAATGCGTGGAACAGGATCGTGTAGAAGTAGATGTTGGTGAAGTCAATGCCTTCTTCGGAGCCGTAGTAGATGTGCTCACGGGCTAGGAAGCCGTGCAAGTTCATCTGGCCCAGTCCGATGGCGTGCGACTTCTTGTTTCCGTCAGCAATCGATGGCACCGAAGCGATGTAGGACATATCGGATACCGCGCTCAGGGCGCGAATCGCGATATCCACCGAGCCGGCGATATCCTTGCCGTCCATGGCCTTGGCGATGTTCATCGAGCCGAGGTTGCAGGAGATGTCCTTGCCGACCTTCGAGTAGCTCAAGTCATCTGCGAACTCGGAAGCCGAAGATACCTGCAAGATCTCCGAGCAGAGGTTCGACATCGTGATGCGACCCTCAATCGGGTTCTCACGGTTTACGGTGTCCTCGAACATGATGTACGGGTAACCGGATTCGAACTGGATCTCTGCCAAGGTCTGGAAGAATTCGCGGGCGCTGATCTTGGTCTTCTTGATGCGCGAGTCATCGACCATCTCTTCATACTTTTCGGAGACCGAGATTTCGCTGAACGGCACGCCGTAGACGCGCTGCACGTCATACGGGCTGAAGAGGTACATGTCTTCGTTCTTGCGGGCAAGTTCGAAGGTGATATCAGGGATGACCACGCCGAGGGAGAGGGTCTTGATACGGATCTTCTCGTCGGCGTTTTCGCGCTTGGTGTCCAAGAAACGGTGGATATCTGGGTGGTGCGCGTTGAGGTATACCGCGCCTGCGCCCTGACGTGCACCAAGCTGGTTTGCGTAGGAGAAGGAATCTTCAAGAAGCTTCATCACTGGGATGACGCCGGATGACTGGTTCTCGATCTGCTTGATCGGTGCACCGTGCTCACGCAAGTTGGTAAGCGACAGTGCTACGCCGCCGCCGCGCTTGGAGAGCTGCAGCGAGGAGTTTACCGCGCGGGCAATGGACTCCATATTGTCTTCGATGCGCAGCAGGAAGCAGGAGACGAGTTCGCCGCGCTGCGCCTTGCCGGCGTTGAGGAAGGTGGGTGTTGCGGGCTGGAAGCGGCCGGCGATGATTTCATCGACCAGGCTCGTTGCCAGCTGTTCATCGCCGCGGGCCAGGTGCAGGGCTACCATGCACACGCGGTCCTCGTAGCGCTCCAGGTAACGCTTGCCGTCGAAGGTCTTCAGCGTGTAGGAGGTGTAGAACTTGAAGGCGCCGAGGAAGGTCTCGAAGCGGAACTTCTTCGCGAAGGCGCGCTTGAACAGATCGCGGATGAAGTTCATCGAGTACTGATCGAGGGTTTCACGCTCGTAGTACTCGTGCTTCACCAGGTATTCGAGCTTCTCATCCAGGTCGTGGAAGAAGACGGTGTTGTTGTTCACGTGATCCAAGAAGTACTGGCGGGCTGCGTAGCGGTCCACCTCGAATTGGATCTTGCCGTCTGGACCGTAGAGGTTCAGCATGGCGTTCAGATCGTTGTAGCTCAGGCCCTGCATATTTGCTGGGAGCTCTTTGGTGTCATTCATCGTTACTTCTTCTTGTGCGACGCTGGTGCCCAAAAGGTTTCAAGCCCTTCATTGACGTTGAGAACATCTTCCGGCGTTCCCATGAGTTCGAATGTGTACAAAACGGGTACGTCGCATTTGGCGGCAATTTTCTTGGCCGCGATGCAGTAGTACTCGCCGAAGTTCGTGTTCCCTGCGCCAATCACGCCACGCAAGTTTGCGCGGTTCTCTTCGTGACCCAGAAATTTCAAAATCTGGGGAAGGATTGAACGCTTCCCGCTTTCGCCGCCGTAGGTTGGTATGAGCAATACATACGGTGCCGTTGCGATCAGTTGCGGTTCGGTTGCAAAAACCGGGATGCGAGCCGCACTGAAATTCAATTTTTCCACGAAGCGCAAGGTGTTCTCCGATACCGAGGAGAAGTAAATCAAGTTGGTATCGGTGTATACCTTGGCTTCGTGAGCCTCAGCGTTTTGCCGTCGATCGGCAACTGCTGCTGGTGGCATTTCTTCGCCTCCGCTAGGTGGTCGACGAGTAAGTTCCCTTGGACCCCGTGCGGGGCCCGGATGCCGACTAGTTGGCTACGGCCAAGGTAGCGATCTTGTCTGGGCGGAAACCCGACCAGTGATCGTTGTCGGTGATAACGACCGGAGCCTGCTGGTAGCCAAGGCCGCGGACGTGCTCTAGGGCGGCGGCATCCTGCGAGATGTCTACCTTGTTGTACTCGATGCCCTGCTTGTCCAAAGCGCGGTATGTAGCGTTGCACTGCACGCAGGACGGCTTCGTGTAAACGGTGATTGCCATTTCCCTGTTTCCCCTTTTTAAAAGTCCTTGTTTTGGCTCGGACTCCACCATTTCCTGGTGCTTCCGGCCATCCTCTCGGATGCCCCAAAATGCTGTCTATGGGGTGCTTTCGGTGTTTCACTCACCAACGGGTTCAATACTACATCTTGTGTTTGGCCGGTCAAGCGGCCACAAGATGATGTATTACAAGTATGTCATTCCTCCACCGGGCCGTCCACAGCCACTGTGGATATTAACGGTCATTTAAACCGCGATTTCTCGCGGTCGGCCAAAACTTGTCCACAGCCTCGAGGATGGTCGATGTGGTTTAAAAATTCTTCATGTGAGATGTTCCTCGGCGTGTTCCACGTCGTCCTGCCCGACGACCGGACACTAGATGTGCCCTAGCTCCAGTGTCGGGGGCCGGACCGACACTTTAGGCGCGCATCGGCGAACTGTGGGTAAGTGATCTCAGGCCTCTTGCACCGCGAAGGCCGGATGCACCCCGGCCAATGCCTCGGAGGTGCCGGCCACCGCGCGGGCCACGGCCTCGGGCAGGGCGAGGCCGGAAAGCAGCGCACCGGTGAGCTGGCCCAGGAAGCAGTCCCCGGCCCCTTTGGCCTCGGTGCTAATCCGGCCGGTGTCGAACTGCTCGAGCTCTTCCTCGTCCATCACGAGCAAGCAGCCGATGAAATCTTCATCTTCGGTGGGCGCGGAGGTGGCGATCACATGCGCGGGGCCGGCATCCATGAGGTCCAAGGCCGCGTTGGCCGCGTCTTGCTCGTCATGGATCTGGGTTTCGGTGAGCAGCGCGAGCTCGAAGCAGTTCGGCGTCATCAGCCAAGCGTCTTCGACCAGATGCTCGGCATAGCTGGAAGCGACCTCCTCGCTCGCGTAGAGCCCGACATCCGTATCCCCGAAGGCGGGATCCAGGATCAGCCGCAGCTTCGGGTAGCGGGCCCGGGCGGCGCGGAACCAGTCGGCGATGATCCGCCCCTGGCTGGCCGCCCCGAGATAGCCGACGACCACGTAGCTGGCATCGCGCAGCGCGTCGCGGCTGAGCAGGTCCTCCAAAATGGCGCCAAGCCACTGATCCGAGATGGGGCCTCCGGCCACCGAGGGATAGTGCGGCAGATTGCTGAGCAGCACCGTGGGGACCGCCACCGTTCGGTGCCCGGCCAATTCGATCATTCGGGCGATGGCGTTGTTGCCCACCGATCCATAGGCCAGCTGGGAGCTGAGCACCACGGCGGCGACCGGGCGGGTATCTAGCTCAAAGCCGCTCATGCGTTCGCCTGCGGGTACTGGCGGGCGCCGAAGATCCCCTGACCCACGCGCACCACGGTGGCGCCTTCCTCGATGGCCAGCTCGAAGTCCCCGCTCATGCCCATGGAGAGCTGGTCGAAGCCTTCGGGGGCGCCGCCGTCGCGCAGCTGCGCCGCGGTGGTGCGCAGCAGCGCGAAGCTGGCGCGGATGGAGGACTCGTTCGTGGTGTTCGCGGCCATGGTCATCAGCCCTCGCGGGATGAGCCGATCCAGCGGGGCGATGGCTTCGAGCAGCGCACCGACCTGGCCGGCGTCGATCCCGGACTTGGTCTCTTCCCCGGAGGTGTTGACCTGGAGGAAGACCTGGAGGCTGCGGTCCTCGGCTTCCAGGCGGCGCTGCAGGGTTTCGGCGAGCTTCAGCGAATCCAGGGCATGGAACTCGTGGGCGAAGCGTGCTACGAACTTCGCCTTGTTGCCCTGCAGTGGCCCGATGACCGCATAGCGCAGTTCCGGGTAGTCGGCGGAGAATTCCTCGTATTTGGCCAGCGCTTCCTGGACCTTGTTCTCCCCCAGGGTGTCAACCCCGGCGTCGATGGCCAGACGCAGCCGGGCAGGTTCGATGGTTTTGGTGACCGGCAGCAGGCGCACCGCACCGGCTTCGCGGCCGGACCGGGCGGCGGCGGAGGAGATCTTCTGGTTGACGCTCGCCAGGTTCCGGGCGAAATCCTCGGTGGTTGCCGCCTGGGCCGCGGCCGGTTGCGAAGTTATCAAAGCGCCTGCGCCTCTTTCTGTTTGGTGGTGCTCGCTGCGAAAGCCGGCCCCGCTCACGCGGGTCCGGCTTCAAGCATAGGCATAGATCCCGGTGCTAGAACATTTGGCGCCAATTGGTCTTGGCCAGATCGAACAATTCGTCCCCGCGCCCGGAGAGCACCGTGCGGATGGCATAAAGCGCGAAGCCCTTGGCCTGCTCGACCTTGATGCTTGGCGGCATGGACATTTCCTGCCGGTCGGTGACCACGTCCAGCAACGCCGGCCCCTCGTGGGCGAGGAATTCTTTGACCGTGGCCTCTAGCTGCGCGGAGTCCTCCACCCGGAATCCCTTGAGTCCCGCGGCGTTGGCCACCGCACCGAAGTCGGGATTCTCCAGCTCGGTGGCATAGGTCACGAAGCCGGCGGCCTTCATCTCAAGTTCCACGAAGTTCAGCGAGGAATTGTTGAAGACCACCACCTTGATTGGCAGCTTATTCTGCGTGGCGGTCAGCAGCTCGCCGAGCATCATCGTCAGCCCGCCGTCCCCGGCGAAGGCGATCACCTGCCGCGTGCGGTCGATCGCCTGGGCACCGAGGGCGTGGCAGAGGGCGTTGGCCATCGAGCCGTGGTTGAAGGAGCCGAGCAGCCGGCGGTCTTCGGTCATGCTCAGGTAGCGGGCCGCCCAGATCACCGGGGAGCCCACATCGGCGGTGAAGATTGCGTCCTGGTCCGCCGCCAGATCGATCAGCCGGGCCAGGTACTGCGGGTGGATGGCCGCCTTGCCGCGCGAGGGGGTGGCCAGCTCGTCGAGTTTGGTGCGGGTTTTCGCGTAGTGCTCCAGCGCGTCATTCAGGTGCTTGCGCTTGCCCTGCCGGGGCAGTAGCGCCGAAAGCGCCGCGGCGGTGTCCTTCACCGTGCCCACCAGGGGCACATCCACGGTGGTGCGCCGGCCGAGCTGTTCCCCGCGCAGGTCGACCTGGATGATGCTGGCATGCTGCGGGTAGAACTGCTGGTAGGGGAAATCGGTGCCGAGCATCAGCAGCACCTCGCATTCCTCGATCGCCCGGTAGCCGGAGGCAAAGCCGAGCAGTCCGGTCATGCCCACGTCGAAGGGGTTCTCGTATTCGATATGCTCCTTGCCGCGCATCGAGTGCACGATCGGGGCGGCGAGCCGATCGGCCAGCTCCATCACCTCCGCGTGCGCCCCGGCGGTGCCGGCCCCGGCCAGGATGGTGACCTTGGCCGAGGATTCAAGCAGCTGCGCGGCGCGGGCAAGCTCCGCGTCGGCGGGCAGCACCCGCGGGCTGGTCTTGACGATCGCTTGGGTGCCGGCGCGTTCCATTTGGGAGAGCGCCACGTCCCCGGAGATCACCAGCACCGCAACCCCGCGCTTTTCGATCGCCTCGCGCATGGCGATGCGCAGCATCCGCGGCAGCTGCTTGGGGTCCGAGACCTGTTCGGCGTAGACCGAGCAGCCGCGGAAGATTTCTACCGGGTGGGTTTCCTGGAAATAGTTTGACCCGATCTCGTCGGTGGGGATCTGCGCGGCAATGGCCAGCACCGGCACCCGGGAGCGCTGCGCGTCGTAGAGCCCATTGATCAGGTGGAGGTTTCCCGGCCCGCAGGAGCCGACGCAGACGGCCAGCTCCCCGGTGAGTTCGGCTTCGGCGGTCGCGGCGAAGGCTGCGCCCTCCTCGTGGCGATGATGGATCCATTCCATCTCCCCGTTTTCGCGCAGCGCATCGGTCAGCCCGTTCAGCGAATCCCCCGGGACCCCGTAGATGCGCTTGACACCCTGGGTGTGGAACTGTTCGATCATGTGTTCGGCGACGGTAGGCATTAATTTCCTCCTGCAAACAAGGGGCCGGAATCCACCGGTTGATAACGCTCAGCCTACGAGAGAAAAGCGCCAGCTGGCTAACCGCTAACCGGCAAAGCCCGGCCAGTAATGCGAATCGGGCAGCGCACGAGCACCGAAGATCCCCTGCCCTACCCGCACCACGGTCGCGCCCTCGGCGATGGCCAGCTCGAAATCCCCGCTCATCCCCATGGACAATTCTTCCAACCCGATCCCCTCGGGCGCCCGCTCGCGCAGCCGGTCGCGCAGTTCGCGCAGCGTGGTGAAGCAGGTGCGCACCGCCTGCTTCTCGGAGGAGAAGATCGCCAGGGTCATCAGCCCCTTCACCCGCAGCCGGTCCAGGCCGGGCAGGGAACGCAAGAATTCTGGGGCCGCTGCCGGGTCCAGGCCGAATTTGGTTTCCTCGCCAGAGGTGTTCACCTGCACGAAAACATCCAGGGTGCGGTCTTCGAGTTCCAGCCTGCGCTGCAGCGCGGTGGCCTGGCGCAAATTATCCAGGGCCTGGAATTCGTCGGCGAAACGGGCCACGTCCTTGGCCTTATTCGATTGCAGGTGGCCGATCACCGAATATTTGAGACCCGGAATGTCGGCGAGGTTCTGGGCCTTGCGCGCGGCCTCCTGCACCTTGTTCTCCCCCAGCCAGTCCACGCCCGCCGCGATCGCCAGCCGCAGCCGCTCCTCGGGCACCGTCTTGGTCACCGGAAGCAGCCGCACGCTTCCCGGCTCCCGCCCGGCAGCGAGTTCGGCCGCCGCGATGCGCTTGCGGACCGAGGCGAGATTTGCCTTGTACTGCGCCACGGTGTTCGCAGTGGGCGCGGCGCTTGAATCCGAGGTTGCCTGGCTCATACGGTATTGCTCCTGCATCCAACTGGAGATGTTGCTGATCTGGCTTCATCGTAATACGCCACGGGCCGCCCCGGGCTCAAAGCAACTAGGCTAGAGGCAACCAGCGGGCAGGCGAGCGAAACCTTGGAGGTTGCAGTGGAGGAACAGTCAAGCAGTCACGTGATCGATGCGCGGAACATCCCGAAACCCGAACGCCACGGAAAAATCATGGAGGCCTACGACTCCTTGCCCACCGGCGGGTACCTGAGCCTGCTCAATGACCACGAACCGGTGAACCTGCACGCGGAATTCGAACGCAACCTCCCCGGCACCTATATCTGGGAGGCAACCGAACGGATCGGAGGAGACTGGGAAGTCATCATCACCAAGCTCGCCAGCACGCCGGTGCCGCGCATCATGACGAACACGGCCTGGCTCGGCGAACAAGGCAGCACGGTAGACGGCGCCATCTGGAAGCTCGAACCGGAGGGCCGCGACCTGGATGCGAATGTCATCGCACTGGCGCCAAGCCAGGAAATCGGCGAACACCGCGGCCCGGAACTGGACGTACTCATCCACGTGTTCGAAGGCACCGGGAAGCTGCACACCGAAACGGATTCGATCTCGCTAAAGCTCGGTGACGTGCTCTACCTTCCGGCACGTTCCAGGCGGCACTTCGTCGCCGGAGTCCACGGGCTGAAGTACTTCTCGGTGCATCAACGCAAGAAGACCTTGGGCCTGATGCCGGTGCTGCGCCCGGACGCCGATTAGCCTTCGAGTCGTCCGGAGTCCAGGAATCCTTCAAGCTTCGCGCGGTGCGGTGCGAGGTCCAAACCTTGGGCGTCCAGCCACTGCTGGTTGTAATAGGTGTTGGCGTAGCGCTCGCCGGAGTCGCAAATGAGCGTGACGATGCTTCCCTGTTCCCCGCGTTCGATCATGCCTGCAATGATCTGGAAGACCGCGTAGAGGTTGGTTCCCGTCGACCCTCCGGTCCAGTGCCGAGTGTGTGCCCGCAGCAGGTACATGGCGGCCAGCGAGCCCGCGTCGGGCACCTGGATCATCTGGTCGATTACTCCGGGCACGAAGGACGGCTCGACGCTGGGTCGGCCGATCCCCTCGATCCGCGACCCGAGCCCGGTGGAGTACGCCATATTTCCGGTACGCCACCCCTCGTAGAAGGACGAGTTCTCCGGATCGGCCACGGCCACCTGGGTGTCATGCTGGCGGTAACGCACGTATCTGCCAAAAGTCGCCGAGGTGCCGCCGGTGCCGGCGCCGACCACGATCCATGAAGGAATCGGGTGGCGTTCGGCCGAAAGCTGCGAGAACACGGATTCGGCAATGTTGTTGTTTCCACGCCAGTCGGTGGCTCGTTCGGCGTAGGTGAATTGATCCAGGTAGTATCCGTCGGATTCCTCGGCGAGCTGACGGGCCGCAAGGTCCACTTCGCCGGCGGCATCGACCAGGTGGCAGCGTCCGCCATAGAACTCGATGAGTTCAATTTTCTCCCTGCTGGTAGTCCGGGGTACTACAGCGATGAAAGGCAGGCCGAGCATGCGGGCGAAATACGCTTCGGATACCGCGGTGGAGCCGCTAGAGGCTTCCACAAGTGTGGTGTGCTCACCAATTTTGCCATTGACCAAACCGTAGAGCAGCAATGAGCGCGCCAAGCGGTGCTTGAGCGATCCGGTGGGATGCACCGATTCGTCCTTCAAATACAGGTCGATTCCCCACTGCTTTGGCAGCGGAAAGACATGGAGGTGGGTGTCTGCGCTGCGGTTCGCATCTGCGTCAAGCAGGGCGATCGCGGCTCGGACCCAATGGTTTGCTTTGCTAGTCTGCTCAGTCACGCACCCACTCTATCCCTAGTCCTTGACTTGGCGCAGAACGACTATACCGGCGGCCGTCGAGCTGCTTGCTGGAGGGATCTCGAATGCCATCTGGGGACGGTTCGATGAGTGGCATCCTGGCCGGGAATGCACCACGCTGCATTGCATTCCACGGAGCGCTTTGCCTTTGCTCCGGGGACAGACCGGTTCGACACGATGCACCGCAAACTTCAAATTCCCGAACGGAGCACGCTTCCGGTACTGGCGCTCGTCCATATTTCGGATCGATCGACCTCGAAAATCGGCAGGGTTTCGTGGATCTCGATTTCAGTCCTGGCCGTCAGGCTGGCAACCATCGGGCACCTCCCCCAGTCGGTCGACTCAGCTTCCTCGGAGCGCGCTGGAGAGGTTCGGCGCTTAGCGAGACGGGCTCGGCGACTAGGACTGCTTGGAGCCGCGGACCGATTCGTCGAGAACCAGCGTCAGGAGTCCCGGGAAACGTCGATCGAGTTCTTCACGTCGGATCCAGTTGCGGTGCCTGTTTCCCTGCGCCTCTTGTCTAATGAGACCCGACTCGCGGAGAACACGCCAGTGACGGGTGAGCGCGGATTTTGACACGCCGAAGTCCGAGTTGCTGCATGCCCGGCCCGGTTCTTCCGCAAGCTGCATGACGATCGCCCTGCGCACAGGATCCGCGAGGGCTGACATCACCTCGAAGAGGTCGAAATCTTCCTCTTCCGGGATGGTGAGCGGGTTTGCCAAGCGACTTGCCATGGTTCCTATCCTAATTCGCAACATAAAAAGATGTACCGCCTTACGCGTACATGATGAACGTTAGATGTACATGACTGCGCGTACAACAATTGTCCTGTTTGGTTTACGGAACCGCAAGCGTTCGGCAGCCACCGATCCAGAGCACACGCCCTGATGCTCGAAATGAATGAAAGAGGGACACCCGTGAAGATTTCCATCATTGGCGCCGGAGCAATTGGCAGTAACCTCGCCCGCCAACTCAGCGAAGCCGGACACGACGTGCTCATCGCAACTGCAAGCGGTCCAACGAGCATCCCGGCGAAGGCGACGGCTACGGGCGCACAGCCGGTCGAGCTGGAGGCCGCGACGCAGGATAGGGACGTCGTCATTCTGGCGGTTCCGTTCGGCGTTCAGCCCGTGCTCAAGAACTTGATTGCGGCTGCGCAGGAGAACACTGTGGTCGTGGACGCCTCGAACTACTACCCCGGCATGAATGGGCACATCGCAGCCGTCGTTGACGGCCAGGTCGAGAGCCTGTGGAGCCAAGAGCAGCTAGGGCGCCCGGTAGTGAAAGCGTGGAACGCCGCCCTGGCCGAAACCCAGCGGACCATGGGACGACCTGCCGGCAGCCCCGACCGGCTGGCACTCCCGGTCGCAGGCGACTCCGAAAAGGCTCGCGCAACGGTGATGCAGCTCGTGGACGACAGCGGCTTCGACGCATACGACGCCGGTGTCCTTGCAGAATCCTGGAGACTGCAGCCCGGAACCCCGGCTTACTGTACCGAACTAGGGCTAGAGGGCCTCGGCCAAGCTCTCGCCGCCGCGGAGAAAGACAAGGCGCCGGAAACGCGCGACCGGCTGATGGAGCATTTCGTCTCAATGAATACCATGCCGTCACGCGAGGAAACCGTCGCAATCAATCGCGCCGCCCACCTCTAGCCCCGCCAGCCCACAAGCCGAGGGCAGGAGAGGACGCCGAGCCGTCCGGAACACATGGCCCCGGGGAAACCTTCCAGCAACGGGTACCGGTCGCAGAATCCCCTCTGACACTGCCTGGGAGTGGGCGCCGGGTGCAGCAAACTAGCGTCGACGCCCGGGTATGCTGCGTACACGGCCTGCCCTGGGCATCTCAAGATCAGCCTCGCGTACGCTGTGAGTTCGCAATGAGCTAAACCCTCCACTATTGAGAGTTATCTTCGGGCTGGCTAGGGTAGATTGAGTGGCCCGAGTTACCAAAAAGTAACAAACCACGGGATCCTCAACGAGAGTAGGGTAAAAATGTCAAAGACTGCCAAGACTTTCAAAGAAGTCGAGAAATCGCTGAACAAATTGGCTAAGTCAGCCAAGGCAGAAATCCCGAAGGATCTTCGCGAGACGTGGAATAACGCAATCTCCGGAGTGAACGGTGAAGCTATCGGCAACGCGGGCGCCAGCCTGATCGAAAGCGTCAGTGGCAATTCGAAGGCCGCACAGCGCACCCGTTCATCCGTTGAGAACGCAGTGAAGACCGCGCAGCAGAAGCTGGGCGCGCCAAAGAAGTCCTGCAAGAGCGGCAAGCTGCTGCTGGTCGGCGCGGTCGTTGCCGCGATTATCGCCGTCGTTGTTTCCAGCACTAAGAAGAGCGCCGCTCACTAATCTCTCGCATTCAAGCTAGCCAGCGTCTAAAACCGTGGTTCTGAAATTTTCGGAGCCACGGTTTTCGCGTGCACGGGGCAAAGCGAATAGCGGCGCTGCAGACAGCTGCGTGCCGCTATCTAGAAAATCGCCAGTATTCTAATCACGGCAAATCCCAAACCTCAAGGTCGCTAGCCAACGGCCGAATCGGCTTTCAGAATGCCTAATCCCGAGCGGAGCCAAAACGCTTTACGGCTCGGCTCGCCTGAGGCAAGATGAGAAAACGTGGCAAGCTTCCCATTCGTGAAGCAATAGCGTGATGCCACCTCACCTCCGGGCCCCAAGCCGACAGCCTGGCTACGCGGGCGCCCGAAGACTAATAGCTACCTTCAGTAAGAGAACGAAGCGCCGCGACATGACGGACATAAGCCTGCCGTCCGTTGGGAGTGAGCATTAGCCGCACATGGCTTCTCCCACCCTTGGAGAATTTTTCCACGTCGATAAATTCGGCCTCGGAAAGCTGCTTCAGATGCTTGCTCAGCACCGAATCGGCAATTCCCAACGAATCACGCAGTTGAGCAAACTCGGCATATTTGAGTGGAGCCAAGCTGGCGCAGATGCGCAGACGGATTGGGGCATGAATCAGTTCATTGAACTCCCCGTGATCAGACACCGCGCTCATTCGCGTCCTTGAGCCGATTCTTGATCGTTGCCGTGCGCATACCGGTCATGCACAAACAAAGAACACCAAATAGCGCCAGCCATTTCAGGCCCGCCTCACCCCAGGACCCAGGTTCCCAGAAGTTAGCAACCTGCAAGGTCAACATAAACAGAAGAACATAGCCCATGTAGCGGCCTGAATGCCTGAGAACCGGACGCGCCTTGGGCCGCTTGCGCATCAACAGAAAATACCAGAAACCCAGGGGAATGATCAGCAAAAACAGCGCAAAGAAGGCCGGCCATGACACGTAATTCGCCAATGTACAGACCGTTGCCACGAAGGCCAGCACGGCATACATGATTTTACGCGGCGCCTCCGTGGCACCAACCATCGCCTCCGAAGCATCTTCTATTTCCGCGAGTGCTTCGCGCGGCTCATAGCCGCCCGCCACATGCTTTTCACTGTCCATCACACCCTACTTTCCGTTAAGGAAAGTCTTGACTTTCCATGGTGGAAAGTCAAGGTTTCTCCGCGCTTCGCCAACCTGGCCGAGCTGCCTTCAACAGGATTTCGAGCCTGCTCGGATGGATCTCCAAGCAGACTCGATGCCTTGCAATGCCAACTGCTAGTTTTTCAATGACTATCGACGAGCACGCGAGTTCTTGATTGCGGCTGCGAGCCCTAAGCCTGCGGCAACCAAGCCGACCGGAATCAGCCAAAGACTGTTTGCCCCGGTGTCGGCGAGCCTATCGATTTTACGCTGTTCGGGCTCCTCCTCGGAGGGTTCTTTGGTCGGTTCGGAGCTTTGCTCCTGCTTGGGCTCCGTAGTTTCTTCGCTCGGGGTTTCATTCACCTCTGGGCGTTGGGAAGGCTCGGCCGTGGGCGAAGCCTCCGGTGCTGCCGACTCGTCCGGTGTATCGGTCTCATCCGGAGTCTGCGACTCAACAGGGCGCTCGTTTAACCCAAAGACCTCTTCGGCCGCACCCAAATTAGCGAACACCGTTTCACCGCTGGCATCATCCACCGCATCGTTGTCGGTGACGATATACGCATCACCGCTGCCGGCGACGGCCAGGCCTTCGAGCTTCTCCTGGGTCCAGCCATTGGTCGCTTCAAGCACCGGAAGCACGTCTACTGCCAGTTCCTTTTCCAGCATGGTGACCTCACCGGCCGCACCTTCTGGAAGTTCAAACTTATACAGGGCCTTGAGCTCAGCATTCTCACCGTTGCGTTTGTCGCGCTCGATGACGGCGAACGATCCGTCCGGAAGCTCGGTGATTTCCGAAAGCCCATTCCACGATCCATCGTCACCGGCTGGCTCAAGCTGGTAGCCATACCAGGTGAATTCGGCAGAGTCAGGAACATACTTGCCGATGCGGACGAAGTCTTCGCCTGGCACTTCGCGCTGCAGGGTGAAGATCACCTCTTCTTCTGCGCCTTCACCGCGCACGCTGACACCTTCGAGTCCCTGTCCGCCGAGCTCTGCGACAACTTCCGCAGGCAGCGGCACTTCCTCGATGACGGCCCCGGCTTCATCAATGCGCACCAGCGCATTTTCTGCGCCTTCCTGACCTTCATGCGCAGCCCAGAACCCTCCCTCGGCACGGGCCGCGATGCCTTCAAGATCAAATTCGGCAGGGGCACCGTCCTTGGTCACCGCCATGGAGCTCTCGACCAGCGCGGGCTTCTGCGCGGTGTCGATGGAGTAAATGCGTGGTTCATAGGCGTTGTCGCTGACCGCGTAAAGCTTCTCCGAATCTTCCGGGTTCTCACTCAACCCGCTCAAGGCACCGAACGGCACCAGGTTCTCGATGCTGGATGCCAACGCCGGGAATTGCGCTTCGGTTGCACCGAAGGAGAATAGCGTAATCGACGATCGCACGCCCTTGTCTGCCTCATCGGTTTCCGAGGCCACGGCCAACAAGTCCCGGCCTGGGATCGGAAGGATGCCTTCCGGGCCGTTGGTGGTCGGCAGGGTCTGCACATATTCCGGATTGGTTGGATCGCTCAGTTCGTACACCGCGACGAAATTGCCGCGTTCCGAGGCAACGAAGGCGTAGTCGACACCGTTGAAGTTGTCGATCGCCAACCCCTCGGGTTCCACGCCCTTCTTGCCTGCGCGCTTCTCCGGGAACAGCCCCTGGGAGAGCGCCAACCGCTCGAAGGTGTTTCCTGCATCCCAAGCAACTTCGCCGGTTTCGGAATCGAAGATGGTGAAGCCTCGGCTGCCACCTTTCCAGTCCCCCTCGTTGGCGGTGGCGAGGTAGCGATCTTGGATCCAGCCGATCGCGTCCGGTTCGCGCGGAACGTCTTTCAGCGAGCCGGTGGGATCCAGTTTCCCGTCTTTTTCGATGTCTATGTTTTCCAGGTCAACGCTGCCCGCGCTGAAGGCGTCGGTAATGTCGCCGCTGGGCAGGTCGATGAGGACTACGCCGTTGTTTTCTTGGAGGGTTACCGCCAGTTGGTTTTTGGCATTGATGGTGACGTACTCGGGCTCCGGATCCTGTGGGGTGTCGAATCCGGCGTCGTTAAGCATCGGAAGCGCAATCGGGGCTTCGCGCGGCCCCGCGGTCAGCGGTACCTCGCGGACGCTCCAGGCTTCGGGGTTTTCGCCCACGAGATCCAGGATCTCGATAGCACCGGCGGGCGCCTGCGGCAGACCGCCATCTCCGGCGTCTTCGTCACGTTCGTTTTCGATGGCGATCGCCGCGTAGGCGCCGTCTTCAGAGATCGCGATGGAGTCCGGCTGTCCGGTCAATTCGATGCTGTGGACCAGCGTACGGTCAGCGATGCGCACAACGTCAACACGCCCCGAAGGGTTCGAGTAGCTTTCCGAGGTGTTGACTACGACAAAAACGTACTCTCCATAGGCGGCAACGCTAGTTGGCTCGTCTTCTGGGCTACCGAGCTGGTGCAGCGGGAGCGTTCCCAAACCCTTCGGTGCGGCGGGGTCGCTGATATCCACGAATCCCACCTGGCGGGCGAGCGCGTCAGAGTAGATCAGGGTTTTGCCGTCTTCGGAAACGGTCGAGATTTCGGAGGCAGTTTCGGCTGCGGCCCCGTCTGGGTCGTTCTGATACACCGGGTAGGTCGCGGTGCGTTCAAAGTAGCTCCCGGTTTCGGCGGTTGCGACCCCCGCCGTAGTCAATGGCGCAACGCCTACTGCGCCCACCACTATGGCTGCGGCGAGAATGCCTGCAGATTTCTTTGCAACTCGGTTCACGTTCCCTATCCCCATCAAGCTTGATATTTCCCATAAATTCCCTCTTAAGATTGGCAAATCAATCCGGCCGCGAGGTGAATTCCGGGCAACGGGAGTTGAACAAGTTGTGGCTAGTTCATTCACTCACATTTAGTTGAAATCATTCAACTAAATGTGAGTGAATGTGGG